>JAITIK010000008.1 GCA_031279555.1 Treponema sp.
TGATTGAAAAATCTATAGACAACGGGGTTCAGGTCAAAGAAGCAATCGGCGATATGGCATATGTCAGCGAGGACAATCTTGATGCTTGCGAAGAAAAGGGTGTGACGCTTTACGCAAGAACGAACTCCGCTGTAGCGGCGGCAGCCGCAACGCCGCTTGATGAAGGATTTTGTTTTAATAAAGATGCGGGCTTGCTTCAATGTCCGGCGAGTGAACTGGCAATGCGGGTTGAGAAAAAGACGGCTGAAAACGGGAACACATATCTGAATTATTATTTCAGTAAAAGAAAGTGTAAAGCATGTCCGTTGTGTGAGCAATGCCGTATGGGGAAATCGAAAGGAAAATGCTACAACATTACTCAGCCAAGTGAGAAAAACCGCCAAAGGCTTGTATTTGAAAACAGCGAACTATTCCGAGAACGATTGAAAGTCCGGCACCGTATTGAAGAAAAGAACGGCGAGATGAAAGTGGCGCACGGTCTCGACAGAGCTGATTCCGTGGGTCTTGCCGCCATGCGATTGCAAACGTATTTTACGGCATTTGTGGTAAATGTGAAGAGGATAGTCAAGTTAATGGAGCCGAATCCAGCCTGATCTGGGTTGCTTTTTATTTCTGACTGAAATCTATCGTTAAATCCGACTGTTTGATTGAAATAGTTGTGCATAAATATACACTGAAAAATCCCCGAATCAAAAAATCGGGGGTTTTTCAGTGCCCTTTGTTTAAGGGGTTTTTCGCGGTATCGAGCTATAAATCGGGCATTTCCATTTGAGTTTCATACGATTGGTTTACCGAACCGCTTGGCTTGCTCTGCACCCAATGTCGGTAAGACGGTGCATTCATCTTTAATGGGTGCATTCATATAAAGCCGCATTTACATAACGGACTCATGCCATGAAAAAAGCCCGAAGTCTACCGTTTTGGTATCTTTCGGGCTTTCGTAAGGTGCGTAACGGTGATAAACGCGTTAATTTCCGTCTTTAATTTCCGTCTTTAATACCGACACCGATTTCCGTGCCGCTTCGGAAAACGAAACGAACATCTTCCGTCGAATGAACGATGACGGATTCCACCGTTTCTTTGAAAAGCCGCTCGTTGAACTCGGTCAAAAGGGAAGGGACGGCTTTCAAGGTATCCGCGAAACGACGCAGCTTTTCTTTTCGTGCCGCTCGTTCTTGTTTTTCGAGCTCCAACGCGTCAAGTTTTGACTTGGCGCTGTCATATCGTTCCGCCAGCGCGTCATATCGGCGTCGGTAATCCTCTTGCGCTTGCGGAGTACGCGCGTTTGCCGCAATACAATCTTCGGTCAACGCCGCCGCTTCCGCGCATTCCGTTCGCAGCCGCGCCGTCCGTTCGTCAAATGCGACGGTATCTTCCAAGGCTTCCGCTTCCGCGAAATATCGATTGACGCAGCGTTCTTTTTCGCGTACAAGGTGATTAAATGCGTTCACAAAAGCCGTTTTGACGGCGGTTTCCGTCAGGTGAGGTGTTTTGCAGTGCGTTTTCTCGCGGTATTTACTGTTGCATTGCCAGATTACGCGACGGTATTTATCGGTTGAATGCCAGACTTTTGAGCCGTAGAAGTTGCCGCACTCACCGCATACGATTTTGCCGAAAAACAAACCCGAACCGCTGAGTTTCTTGCCGAAAGTCCGCCTCCGCCGTATTTCGGCCCGTACCGATTCAAAAGTTTCGGGAGAAACAACAGCGGGGTGAGAGTTTTCCACATAGTATTGCGGCACCTCGCCCTCGTTGACTTTTTGTTTTTTCGTAAGGAAATCGACGGTGAACTTCTTTTGCAGGACGGCGTTGCCCGCGTATTTTTCATTACCGAGTATGCTCCTGACGGTGGAAGCGCTCCAAACGCTTCTGCCTGTCGGCGTGGGCACGCCCTGCTTTGTCAAATATTCCGCGATACCCCGATAAGTGGCCCCGTCCAGAAAGTCGGCATAGATTCGGCGAACAATCACCGCCTCGGCTTCCACGATCTTCGGCAGATTGTTTTCGCCTTTTTCGTAACCGAGGAAATGCTTATAGGGCAAACTGACTTTTCCGTCGGCCATGCGCTTGCGCTGCCCCCATGTCACATTTTCACTGATGGAACGGCTTTCTTCCTGAGCAAGGCTCGACATGATGGTGATCAGCAGTTCTCCTTTGGAGTCCAGCGTGTATATGTTCTCTTTCTCAAAATAAACCTCCACGCCTTTTTCTTTGAGCTTGCGAACGGTCGTGAGGCTGTCCACCGTGTTGCGCGCGAAACGGCTGACGGATTTGGTGAGTATCAGGTCGATTTTGCCCGCCAGCGCGTCCGCCACCATCGTATTGAAACCCTCTCTGTTTTTCGTATTGGTCGCGGAAATCGCCTCGTCCGTATAGACATCGACAAAGTCCCAGTCGGGGTTGGAGCGGATATGGCCCGTGTAATGTTCAACCTGCGCTTTATAGCTTTCAAGCTGCTCTTCGGAATCGGTCGATACACGGGCGTATGCCGCCACACGTTTCTTAAAAGTCGCGTCCGCATGCCGTTCGCCGCCACGCTGAATATATGCGGGCACCACGGTTACGATGGGTTTGTTCATTGTGTGATTCATGTCGTTTTTTTCCTTTCCTTTGATATTTTCAATTGCCGCTCGCGGGCTGTCCGCTTCATTTCTTCCGTCCAACTTTCGCTACGGCTCGAATTTTGCCATTCGACCTCCGCAATTCGTCCGTCGCGAAAAGCAAAGAGCAGCTTACAGGCTTCCGTCACCCGTATTTCCGATACGGCGGCGACAAGCGCTTCTCTGTTCACGTCGGCGATCCCGAGAAGTTTTGAGGTTTTGACCGACAATATATCTTCCGGTATTTGCCGTGACGGGCAAAATCGTTTGCCGATACTGTTGAAAGTCGGGCAGATCCAAACCGCCTTTTCATATTTCGTACCCGCCGCGTTGAGCTTTCGTTTGTAAAATCTTCCGCAACGCGCACACCTGAGCAGTCCCGTAAACGGATACGGGCGGCACTGTTTTCGAGGCGGTTTGCAAATCGCGGCGCGCCTTTGCATTTCAAGCCGAACCGCGTCAAAAGTATCGCGTTCCATGATGGCTTCGTGGCTTCCTTCCACCCGATACATGGGCAATTCCCCGCGATTGACGCGCTTTGCCTTGCTGATGTGATTCGCAATGAAAAACTTTTGCAGCACCAAATCCCCGACATATTTTTCATTCAGCAATATATTGCGAACGGTATTTTCATTCCACGGCCCGCCGTTCATTGTGGAAACACCCGCAGCGTTCAGCTTTTTGGCAATCGCCGTTTTACCCATGCCCGCGAGATAGTTTGCAAAGATTTGTCTGACCGTTTCCGCTTCCTCGGGTACGATTCGGAAGATGCCCTCAACCCATCGGTAGCCCAGAAGCCGCGTATGGGTCGGTCGGCCCGCTTGAAACATTTTACGGATACGCCATTTACAGTTTTCAGATACGCTTCTGCTCTCTTCCTGTGCGAACGAGGCGAGAATCGTGAGCATCAGTTCGCCGTCCCCGCCGACGGAATGAATGTTTTCTTTTTCAAAGAACACGTCGATACCGAGAGATTTCAGTTCCCGCACCGTTTCCAGCGTCGTCACCGTATTTCGGGCAAAACGCGTAACGGACTTGGTGACAATCATGTCAATCTTCCCCGCCCGACAATCATCGAGCATTCGCCGAAACTCCCTGCGATTGTCCTTTGTGCCGGTGGTCGGCTCATCCGCGTATACACCCGCGAAATCCCATTCTATATGCCGCCCGATGTATTCGTTGTAGTAACTGATTTGTGCGGATAAAGAGTGGCGCGTGGCATCTTTGTCGCTTGAAACGCGAGCGTAAGCCGCCGTGCGTTTTCGCTTTTGGATTTGCGGCAATGCCTTTATTTCGGTTACGGTTGTTTTCATGAATATCCTCCTCTCTTCATAAAAATCGATATGCTCCGCGGCGACGAATCGCCCCACAGTCATACAGTGTCGCGCCTATGCCAAAATATGTCAAGTTTTTTTGTGAAATTGCCGATTGACCCCCTTCGCGCGATTTTTCATTCGCTTTTCGCTTTGGTCGGGGGAACGACTCTGATCGCGTCTTCCCCGTAAACCACGCCCAATCCCGAACCGTTGTCCCAACGGACAAACACCGTTCCGATGTCGTCCACGAACTCCACAAAGCCTCGGTCGCCCGGTATCAGTGTCGTATAGGGATCGCCCGTCGATACGAGTTCGACGCGCGCGCCCGCTTTGTATTTCGCCCGCCGGGCCTTGATGATTTTTTTGCTCGGATAGTTGTTCATTTTGATTTCTCCAATCTTTAACCGTGTAATGATTTCTGCGCGAAAACATTTGACCTCACCGCGTTTTCGCCGCCGGGAGCGTTCGCGCCCCCGACACCGAATCATGGCGGGTCAAAGCGATCTTTGACATAACAGGGGTGACAGCAATATTTGCGGTTTTTGTTGCCGTAACTGTCAAACTCCTTGCCACAATAAGCGCAGGTAATCCGGTAAAACGCCTTTCTCTGCATTTCGTCGCGGTGCGTTTTCCACCACACCTCACGGCACCGTTTACAGCAAAAGCTCTTGGGCTTGCGTTTCGGTATCCGCTCCAAGGGTTTGCCGCAGTTCCTGCAAAGCAGCTTCTTCGCCTCGTGACGGCGGCAAAAGGACTTAACCGTGTTGACGGACAGGGACAGTTCTTTTGCCGTGGCGGCATGGGACAAGCCCTGTTTGCGCAGCGACAGCACTCTCTTTCTTTGTTCACCGTTCATGTTGCTCCTCCTCGGATCCGATGACGCCGCAGGCGTCCTCCAAAACAAGTTCCCTCAGTTCGTCCGGCGTGGAAACAAGGAAAATCGCCGTATTTGTCAATTCTTCGCGCATACGCCGCATCATCGCCTCTTTGCGCTTTTTGCTCGGCACAATCCACGCCACGAAAGGGAATACGCCGTTTGCGCGCTGTTCGTGTCCGCTTCTGTAATAGTCCAGATACTGCCCGCATTTGCGGATTACCCGCGACACGGATTCCGTGGCGAGGTCGAGTTCAAAAAACCAATGGTCTTCATAGTCGCCCCACAGTGTGACGGTGTACAGGTCGGGCTTCAATTTGACCGGCGCGCCCCCGATACCCGCGTATTGCCTGTGGCAATCCGGCTCCGCCTCAACCGCTTCCACTTCGACATCCGGCATTTCCGAAAGCCGTATATACAGTTCGGCAACGGCGATTGTGTGCGTCATAAACTTCGTCGACGGCTCAAAGAAGCGTTTGCGCGCGGGGTTCTTGCGGGTTTCAAACAGCTTGAAACCCGCTTCGGTCAATCCCCAGATAAAAGAACTCGACCCGGCCCGCACACCGCCGATACGCCGTTCCAAGCAGTCGATAAGGGACAGCTTCCTAAGCTTCGCCACAGCGCGGTTTGCGGCCCGCGTTGCGGCCGTCAGGGTAGCCGACTCGCGAAAGTGCAGCCGCCTAAGTTGTCCCGTGGTCAGGTAGCGGAAGCGGTAAATCGACTGTAATATCTCTTTGTCGCGCGGATCCAGCACTTTGGCGATCTGTTTCAACCTCTTGCGCGTGATGTTGTCACCCATTGCGTTTTTTCCTCCCGACAGGTGCGGACACGGGCGGTTCGACAAGCGGCTCCGCGTGTCCGCCGGCCGAAGTGCGGGCGTCGCCGCTTCCCGCACCCGACCGACCGTCATAACCCAAAAGTTCCGATTGCCGCCGTTCGGTAATCTCGGCGCTTTGACCGTAAAGCGTCATGCTGCGGGCGCGAAGTTCGGCCGCGTCCCGCGTCGGCGGCGCGGGCGACAGTGCCTTGCCGTAAATCCAGTTTTTGCTCCCGCCCGAAGCTCCGATGCGGGCATAGACGTGATAACGCGGCAGCGCCATGAAGTCCGCCGCTTCCAAGCCCGGCGATTCCGTCGCCGTGTCCCGCGCGTCTTTGGCGTTCAGACCGAAAACAATCTTGTTGCGGGCGTTCGCGTCCACACCGGCGCGTATCGCGGGCGACAGTTGATCTCGGTATTGGTGCGCAAGCGTCAGTCCGAGTCCGAGACCACGCGCCTGCGCCAACGCATCGGACAAATCCGTCGGTAAACTCAAATAATTTTGTAATTCGTCAATGTACATGTGGGTGATGTAGCGGCGTTCCGGCGGTTCATGGACTCTTTGCAACGCCAGCGCCCATGTCATGCCCACAATCAGGCTGCCCAGAAGTCGTGCCGTTTCCGCGCCGATCACACCTTTGTTCAGCGGCACGAGGACGATTTTGCGCTTACGGAACAAATCCGAAGGCGCGAACTTGGGCGCGTCCTGCCCCAGCACATTCCGCAGCGCGGGACGCATCAGAAACTGCCGCAGTTTATTCAAAACCGGCGCAATGACCTGATCCCGCTGCGCGCCGCTCATTGCCTCATAGCCGGCCCAAAACGGCTCCAGACCCAACCTGTCGTCAATCCGTTCGGTAATTTTGCGCCTGAAAGCGTTGTCGGTCAGAAGCACGGGCAACATGGACAGTGTGGCGTTTGGGGTTTTTGCCAGCGTCAGAAGCGCGCCGGTCAGAATGTCCTGTGTGCGGACACCCCAACTGTCGCTGAAAATCTCCTTGAAAACGTTTAAGATGATGTCGGCGGTGAGTTCGGGATTGCCGCGATTCAAACAGAAAGGATTGAATCCCGCGGGACATGGGTCGGACGGGTCAAGGATGACCGTGTCCTCGTCACGCGCTTCCGGTATCCGCCGAAGCACCTCGTTCACAAGGTCGTTTTTGGGGTCTATCACCAAAACGCCCCGTCCGGCGTTTATGTCCGCCGTGATGAGATTCAGCATAACCGTTGATTTCCCGCTGCCCGTCGGGCCGAGAATCACGGTATGTTCCAGCGAATCGGCGGCGGTGACACCCAGCTTCGCGCCGTTTGCGGCTTCGGCGAAGCAACGGTTGTGCGTGAGCAGACGCGGCTTGTACGACGGCGGCGGCAGGATGATTCTGGGGTGCAGGGCCGACACCTTCGGCAACTCGTCCTCGCCGACCGGCAACAGCATAAAGTTCGCCAGTTCTTTCACGGACAGTCGCAAGGGGAAATGCCACGGCACGTGCGCGGCGTTCAGTTTGTCCGGGGCCTCGTTCGTGCCGGAGAGGCGCACACCGACGCTTTCCAACATTTTGAAAGCGTTGAACAGACCCCGCACACCGTTTTCGCTCCCGCCCAAACGGATTACACAGGAAAAGCCGTGAAAACCGTGTTTTTCGCGCGCGGATTTTTGGGTTTCGGCGGAAGCGGGTCGAACGTTGCCGGTCAGCGTATCCAGCCAGCTTGCGTTCGGATCGGGCAGCTTGTCGGGTGTGGAACGCGGCGCAAACGACGGCCCGAATACGATTTGTACCGCGCAGCCCTCAAGCATGGCGGCGAGCGCCGCCCGCAGCAAGGCCGGCGTGAGCTCCGTTTTCAGTGATAAGACCTTATGCGACACATTCAGCCGGCACGCAAAGTCCGCGGGCGGACGCTCCGGCCCGCGCGTGAACCGCACATCGCCGTGCGCCTTGAACACGCCCTCGATCACCCTGTGATAATATTTCTCCGCGCCGAGCAGATACTTCACGCCGTCCCCGCCGGCGCGCGTTTCCCAAATCACCGCGCCGTGCGGATGTGTCGCCGCCAGATGCGTCAAAGCGTTGATTACGTCACCGAGTTCAAACGGGCGCCGCCAATCGGCTTTCCGCCACACAAGCTCGTTGTTGCGTTTCATAATGCGCCTCCTACCACCGGCCGCGATTTCGCCGCCATACGCGGTACGCAATCACGGCGGCGGCGGTCGTGACGAAAACAATGAGGAGAATCCACCGGATTTCCAGCAGAAACCGTACACCCAACCGGATAAGGAAGCAACCGAGCGCGAACAGAGCGGCAAACTCGAAAAACCGGCTTATGAGGGTTTTGGGTTCGTATTTGTACGGGTGCATTCATGACACCCCCCTTTTGGAATACACGGGCACGGGGTATCCCGGTATCATGACATCCGAATCGATCTCGTCGCCCCACGCGTCCCAACCGTGGCGACGGCGGCGGGCGAACAGTTCCAGATACGGGCCCGGCGAAACACGCTCGATGATGGGATACAACTCCTCGGGCTTGTGGCTGTGGCCCTGAAACGGCGCGAACAGCCAGTTGGGTTGCGCGTTGCAAAGCACCGGCGCTTTGCCCCGCGTGCCGAGCAGCACATGCTCGGTGGCGTTGCGCAAATACATTCCGAGCCCCAAACGCGGCTTGACCCACGTGAACACGCTGCGCGGCGTAAATCCCCATGCTTCCAGCACGTCGAATCCGTATCGGAGCGTGCCGTTTGTCACCCACAGCCAACAGTGGCTGTTTTCGGCGCACAAGTCGCAAACCGGCATGGCTTTGATCCGCGCGAGCGTCATCAAGTCGTAATGGTGTATCGCTCCGTAGTTGCCGCTTTGATTGATGTCCCACGGCGGGTCGGCCACTATGGTGTTGTACGATTCGTCCGGCTTTTTCATGTTTCATTCCTTTCCACGCGGTCGTGTTCGCTTGTCCGAATGCCCGACGATTGCGGGGGTTTTTCGCAAAGGAGCCGTTCATGCGCGGCTTTCAGCCGCAGCCCAAGCGCGTGTATGACGTTGACCGTCACCGCGTTCCCCGCTTGTTTGTAAAGCTGCGCGTCGGACAGGGCGGCCGGCAAACGGTCGATCCGTTTCTCGTCAAAACCTTGCAGTCTGAAACATTCCCTCGGCGTCAACTTGCGGATTCGTCCGTATGCCGTCACAACGCCCTGCGACGCGCCGGTATTCAAGGTGTGGGCGATTTTTTTGCCCACGCGCGTATGCTTCACGTAGCTGTTCGGAAAATCGAGCTTCACGCCGTCGCCGCACCTTGCAAAAGCGTATCCCAGTTTCGTGGCTTCCCGGATGAGCAACACGCCGGAACTCTCCGCCTTTCTGTTGCCGATTCCTCTCGTATATCGTGCGGTTATGCAACGCGCGCGCGTTGTCACACGTGCGTTTTCCGCGCTCAAATCGACGAAACACCGTTTGACTCCGCCGCGGATTCGGCCGCTTCGGTGTCCTCCGGCGCTTTGTGTAAGAGCTTTTGCGTCTGCTTTTCGGACAGGTAATATTTCTCCGGCGCATCGGGAATCAAAATATCCGACAATATACACCCTGCGCCTTGACTGCGGCACCCCGAAATCTTGGCTGTCAAGCACTTGCCATTCGCAGCGATACCCCAATTCGCAAAGCGTATCGAGGACGATCGCGAAAGTCCGGCCTTTGTCGTGGGACAGCAGTCCCGGAACGTTTTCAAGCAGAAGATACGCGGGGCGCTTTTCTCCGGCCACTCTTGCGATTTCAAAAAAGAGCGTGCCCCGCGGGTCGAAAAATCCGCCTCTTTTCCCTGCGATTGAAAAACTTTGACAAGGAAATCCCGCGCACAGCAGGTCAAAGTCCGGCAGGGTTTCCGTATTGATTGTTCTTGCGTCATTGCAATAAACCTCGCTTTCTTCTATGTTGTGTACGGCGCGGTAGGATGCGTCGGCATACTTGTCGTTCTCGCAATGTCCGACGCATTCAAACCCGCCCGCCCGCTCAAATCCGGCGCGGAAGCCTCCGATGCCGGAAAACATGTCAAAATATTTGATCATCTCGCCTTTTCTCCTTTCCACGCGACCGTGTTGTCCCACGGCGCCATTAAACCGCGAACGTCCTTGCAAAACAAGGGTTTATGTGTTTTGCTTTTACGGCGGTGCGACAATTGTAACAGATGAAGGACTTTTGTTTAATGCCATAAAAAACAGGTGTTGTAAACGCGCGAACCGCCGAGCCGTTCATTTGTCAAGAAGCGCGGGGCTCCGCCCCTAAAACGGCCAAAAATCCGCGCCGCCGCTCGGCGACGAAAGCGCCCGGCCTTGCGGGCGAACGTCGGCCGCGCGCCGCGGCGAACCCCACAGCGCGCCGCGCGCCGCGTCAAGATCGAGTCGCGGATTGACCGTGTAACGCACGGCGATGACGAGCCTGCTTTCAAGCTCCCCGTCAAGGCGCGCTTCGCGGACGACAACGATTTCTTTGTTCATAAGGACACCTCCCGGAAAATATTGAGTGAACCGCGTGTGAGGCAAACAAAACAACCTTCTGTTGCGGCGGCCGCCGTATTTTGGTATACTGTTTATGACAGCGGGCGTTTTGTTTTCCTTAAGCCCATGTTACAGGAAGTTTTTCGCGCTATCCATGACACACAATTAGCGGAATCAACATCGAATTAACACGCGAGGAAACGGATGACGACATTGAACGGTCTTACCTACGCTTCTTACGAAAAGACGCTGTACGGTTTCTTCGAGCCGAAAGTAAACAAGTCCGATCTCAGCAGACTTTTGTTGGCTTCCGCGATGGGCAAGGACGGAAAGCACGTGACGGAAAAAATCGACGATTCCGTATTGAGTTATTACCGAACGGGCAAACGCACACTTTCCGAAACCGTTATGTTTTATTACGAAACGCCGGACGTGCTTGCGCGCGTCACGGCGTATTTCGCGGAAAACATAACGCCGCATGTCCCCGTTGAACGGCGGTACGACCTGACGGCAAAGTTGATGAGTGTCATCGATGCCGACCCCGGCATCGCCGAAGCAAAAAAGGCGGATTTCAAGGCGAAAACGACGTCGGAAAACATGAACGGTTTTTTGGCGGAAGTTTTTGTCTGTGCCGTAAAAAGGGGCGCCGCGGACGCGGATACGGGTATGCGCAAAAAAGGCGCGTTCCCGTTCAACAATCTGCCTTACCTGAGAAACGCGCATTTTACGGGGCGCGAGGAAGTATTGGCGCGAATACGGAAACAACTCCGAAATAAGAAAACCGTGTCGTTGACGCAAACGATTTCGGGATTGGGCGGTGTGGGCAAGACGCAGACGGCGCTGGAGTTCGCTTATCGTTTCGCCCGCGGATACGACGTCATTTGGTGGCTGCCTTCGGAAACGCAAAAAACGCTTTCGGGCGCCGCCGCCGAGTTTGTCGTCAGGAGTGATAAAATCGAGGTGCCCGCGGACGAAGCGGCAATACGGGGCGCGTTCGTTTCCGAGTTTGAGAACAGTACGGGGTGGCTTTTGATATATGACAATGTGGACGATTATGACGCCGTTGTGCCGTTTTTGCCGAAAGGCGGAATAGGAGACATATTGACGACTTCGCGGCTGACGCGCGGGTTTATCGGAGAGAAAACGGACATTGACGTGTTCGGCGAAAACGAAGCGGTCATGTTCCTGCGAAACCGTACCGGCCTGAACGACGGGGAAAACGCGGCAAAGTTGGCGATACGGCTCGGGTTTCTGCCGCTGGCTCTGGAACAGGCCGCCGCATATATTTTCGGCACGCCCGGTTCGGACTTTGTCAAATACCTGTCGCTTTTGGATGAGTTCGGGCTTGCCGTGCTTGAGCAAGACGAAACGATCACCGATTACAAATCGCCCGTGACGGCGACATGGAAAATATCGCTGGAAAAAATCGGCATGGAAAGCGCGCGGCAACTGCTGAATCTGTGCGCGTTCTTTGCGCCGGACGGGATAGACCTCGCCATGCTTGCCGAATACCGCGAACATCTGCCGGAGCCGTTGCGCGATGACATCCTGAACGCTTTGGCGCGCGACCGAATTGTGCGCGAGATTACAAAATATTCGCTGGTCAAATACCGCGACGGCGCGTTGTCGCTTCATCGACTGTTGCAGGAAGTCATCCGCGCGGATACGGGAAACGATACCGCCGCGCTCATCCGATGTTTGAACATTGCGAAAGACGCGGTCGCGACAATCGGAGACGACCGAGATGCCCGCGCCGTTTTCCTGCGCCGCGCCCCTCACGCGGACGCGGCCGCCCGTCACGCGGAAACAAACGGCGCGGCACTCAAAACGGTCGCGGATGTTTACCTCGCGCTCGGGCGCGGATTTTTGCGTTTCGGAGATTACGAACAGGCGCTTGATTATTTTTCAAAAACGCTTGTGTTGCGAAAAAACTCGGACGATGAGGACACGGAGAGCGCCGCGGCGCTTTGTCGGAACATGGGACTGGCGTACAAATGTATGGGCGAAAGCGAAAAAGCGCTGGGCCGTTATCACGACGGTGTCGCGATTTTTGAACGGGCGGGGCAAACCGAACACCCCGACGTCGCCGCGCTTTACAACAACATCGCCAATGTTCACAAGAACGACGGCGCGTATGCGCGGGCGTTGGAATATTATCAAAAATCGCTGGACATCAAACTGAAAACGCTGGGTGAAAAACATCCCGATACCGTCATGACCCAAAGCAACACGGCCAACGTGTACAAGCGGATGGGAGAAACGCAAAAAGCGCTTGAATCGCACATGCAAGTAAAGGATCTGCGCGAAGAAATACTCGGAACGGTTCACAAGGACACGGCCGCGACTTACGGCAACATAGCGCTCCTTTACGGCGATATGGGCAGATACGACGAGGCGCTTGAATGGTTTGAACGAACATTGAAAATCCAAGAGGAAACGCAAGGCGAGGAGCACCCCGACACGGCCATGACCCATTACAACATCGCCGCCGTCCTCAAGCATAAGGGCGAGTGCGGCGAGGCAATGCGTCGCTACGAAACGGCGCTTTTGATACAAATAAAGAAATTGGGGCCGAAACACCCCGACACGATATTGACGCAAAAGGATATGCGGGCCTGCAAAAAAGCGCTCGGAAATCGGCGGACACGGCGGATATAGGAAACGATAAAGCGCAAGGCCGAACTTCATACACAAAAAAACGCCGACTTTTGTTTTTTGTTCGGTTCGGTAGTATAATATGAACATGACAAAACGCGCGCAGCGCCGAAAGGAGAAGAACGAATATGTCTGAAATCAATATGAGAGAGTTTGTCGGCAACGCGTCCGGCATAGCGGAGCGGGTGGGCAAGAACGGTGAACCCGTGGTTATCAGCGGCGGTTTGTGCGACTTGGTGCTGACGACCCGCGCCGAATACGAAAACCGCTGTGAAACCGCCCGTTTTTTTGACGAATTGTGCGGCACGCTGGAAGAACGGGCGGCGGAAGCGCGAGAAACGCGTGAAGTCGTCCCGCATGACACCGTTTTGGCAAAGGCGAAGGGCATTATAGGCGAAAGCCGCAGGGCGCATGTATAGCTTGGAGTATCTGACCTCCGCGGAACGGGATTTTTTGGACATCATCACCTATATCGCCGTTGATTTGGCAAACCCCAAAGCGGCGGAGGATTTAACCGCGCTTTACGACAAAAAAATGTCACTGCTTCGTGAGGGCGTTTGGCGGGGACAGCCGCTTCGCGGCAATTTGCCGAAACGCATACTCGATTACGGCTATCATTGGGTTGCCGTCGGCAACCATTTGGTCTTTTTCACTTATGACAATGATAACATGAAAATCTTGATTCATCATATTTGTTACGGCAGACGGGATCTCGGCAATCTTTTGTAAGAACAAGGAGCGGACATCAAATGGAGTATCCGATCAATGTTGTCGTTGACATCGGCGGCGCCGGAGCAAAACTGGCGCTTTCCACAAGGAGCGGGCTGAAAGACATCCGGCACGAACACCCGAAATCCTTGCAAGACTTGTTCAGCGGCATACGCAAACTGACGAATGACAAAGGCCCCGACGCGCTGGCAGTTGCCGTGCCGGGCATTATGCGCGGAAGAGAAGTGATACACGCGCACAACGCCCCGTGGCTCGGCGGAACCCCGGCGGAGATTTTCCGGCGGGAACTGCTGTTAAACGACGAAAAAATACACCTGATAAACGACGGCGAGGCGCACGCACTGGCGCTGACCAAGCGCCCGAACACCAAGTTCGGCGCGATTCATCTGTCAATCGGTTCGGGTGTGGGATTCGGAGTGCTCGACGAAAGCGGCAAGGTTTTGCGCACGCTTTCCGGAACCAATTGGGAAGTGGGCGACTTCAGGCTTGTCACAAACGCGCCCGACAAGGAGGTGTGGTGTCTTTTGGGACACGCCGGTTTTGATGAACAGATTAAAAGAACCGACAGGGACGGCGGCCAATATTTCGGCTGGCGACTCGGCAGCTTCGCTTCTCAGCTTGCTCTCATTTTTCGCCCGCGCACGATAGGGCTGTCCGGCGGCATCGTCAAGCACCGGTGGGAACGCGTCAAAGGCGGTTTTTACGATGAATTGCACAGACGTTTGGGTCACTTGGGGCATATCCTGCCCATGCCGGAAGTGGTCGCGCTGGACGAGTATGCGGCGCTGACGGGGCTGTCCGTGCTGTTTTAAGGGGGTGTATGCTGTTGAACAAACGGGATTTGTCGGAGTATTTGGAGTCCGCCGTCACTTTGGAACGGGAAATGTATACACTGGAGCGGTTGCGCAAGGAACTGGAAAGCAGCCGTATCGAACGGCTTCCGACGCCGCAGCCGCCGCGGTACCCGCCGCCGCCGGAAGAAAAAAAGATACCGCCGCCGCCTCAAAGGTATTCGCCGCCGCCCATGCGGCATTTTATCCGCGCAAGACTTGCCCGCCTCATGATTCTTTTGGCTGCATTCGCTTTGATTGCTTGTACACTGAGCCAAATAATCACAATCGCGCGGCTCGAATCCGTGTCGTTGCTTGTTGACGGTATCGAGAAAATCAGAGAAGTGGAACGGCAATGGCCCGTCATCGCCGTTTTGTTGTTTGTCGCGCTCTCCGCGACCTTGATTCCGGCTTGGGCGCATTGGTCGTATCGGTATGTCACGAAAACAAGAAACGGGGATTTTAAGGAAAAACGCGCGGAAAACGACCGCGAAGCGGAAAACATTCGGAAAAGCAACAAACAAGCCGCCTTTGAGCATGAAAAAAAGTGCGAGGCCGTCAAGCGGAAATACGAGCAGGAGTTTCGCGACGCAATGGCGCACAACGACAACGCCGACCTCATTGACGCGGCGGTTGCCGAGTCGCAGCAAACGATTGCCGAAGAAATCCGAAAACTTGACGAAACCCTGTCGGGGATATACGGACTGAACATTGTCTATCCAAAATATCACAACCTTGTGGCGTTCGCCTCGTTTCATGAATATCTGCAATCGGGCAGGTGCGAAACGCTTGAGGGCACGCAAGGCGCATACGATATTTTTGAACGGGAAGTGCGCGCGGACGCGATGGTGCGCCAACTGAAAAGCCTGAACGCGGGACTGCTGCAAATCGGAGAAAATCAGCACAAGCTGTATGCGGAAATCACCGCCGCCAACAATCACGCCAAGGCGCTGGCCGAACACGTTCGCGAGAAGATCGGTCGATTTTCGGACGACCAACACCGGATGTCCGACGAACTGGCGGCGGCGCGGCGCGATTCAAAGCGGCTTGCCGAAAAGGTGACGGGCTTGGACTCGCACTTGAGCCGTGTGTCCGCGCAAAACGCGAAAATCAGCGGCAATATCGCTTCATTGGAGAGAAGGTTGCGCAGTTCCTGACTTCGCCGCGTTCCGAAGCAAAAGCACGGAATGAAAAACGCCCGGCAATGCCGGACGTTTTTAAGGTGCAAGCGCGCGATGGGATTTGCGTGCCGTCAGCGCGGCGCGATAAAGCCGAAAAACATGTTTTTCAAGGAAAAACGGGACTTTTGACGCACGGGCTCCTCCGTCGTTTCCGCGTTCTCCCGCGTATCCGCGCCGCCCGAGGCGCCGCCGCGCCCGGCGGCGCGTTTCGGTTCGCCGCTTTTCATCGAACCGTTGCCGATCATGTTTCGCAGCAGGATTCTCCGCGCTTCGGCGTATTCTTCGCCGATGAAACCGATCCGAAGCAGGAAGCAGCGAAAAGCGTATTTTTCGTTTTCCACGGGCTTGTCCGCCGTCAAGACGCGCTTTTGTTTCTTTGCCATGGCGCAAAGCGCGGCGATAAACCGCGTACACGCGGCGATTTCTTCCGGCGCGGCCTCCGCGCCGAGCCACGGAAAACACAGCTTGTCGCCGTCTTTTTCAATCGGCAATCCGACCGCGCCCAACGATTTTTTGATGAGTCTCGCTTTGGCGGCGACCAGCTTCCGCAGGTTGTCCAGTCCCGTTTCCGTGAAGTCGCCGAGCGGCATTTGAATGACAATGCCGTCCGGCGCGGCCTCCGCTTTCGCCGACCCGTATGCGTCCGCGGTATCGGCGTGAAACCCGCGTTCCGAAAGACCCGACAAAACCCGGACAATATCGCCGGACGGCGTACCGTCCTCAAACACCAAAGACCCGTCACGCGTCACCAGAACGTCGCCCACCGCGTAAGCGTAACTCGGCGCGCCTTTGTACACGGGCTTCGCTCCCGTTGTTTCGCCCACCGCCGCCGCCAACTCTTTCCGTTTCCTGCCGCCGATCTCCACTTTGATTTCCATTGCCTTACCTGCCTTTCTTTTCGTTAAGATACCTGCCGCTTATTCGGCACGGATATATCTAAGCAGAAAACGAACAAAAATGATATGTTTTCGTCCGACGGGATTTTGAGCGACGGGACAAGCGGTCAAAGCTGCGATGAAACATATAAACGCATGACCGATTGCCAAAACTTTCTCCCAACGAAAATCAGGCAAATAAGCAATGCTATGGTCGTGATAAATATCCCCGCTAGCAAGCCTTTTGGCGTATACTCCAATTCAATATTATGCGTTCCGGTGGATAAGGGAACCGTCATAAACAAATCCAATGCGGTTTTTGTTTTGACTTTTTTCCCATCAACTTTCACCACCCAACCGTCATCATTCGGGATGGTGAAAAACAAGTTGCCGTCTTCAAGGGCGTTCACCGTTTGTGCCTTATTCTTATTCTCCCACTCACTCCAAGCCCCCCTCCAATCCCGCTCCTACA
>JAITIK010000023.1 GCA_031279555.1 Treponema sp.
GGTGCAAGGTGGAAACGTTCATCAATAAAGCCCAAACTCGAATTGCAAAGGCGCAGGCGGCGGAAGCTGAACAACCTTCCGCTGCCGGAACCGGCAACCGCCCAGCAGGTGATTGCTTAGCAGAGGCTTGAGCCGTATGAAGGGAAACTATCACGTACGGTTCTTAGGCGGGAAGGGGCGGAGCAATCCGCCCTGACCCAGCCGACTATACTGACGTACTCGATAATTGCGGTAATGATAATGAACATCACGTATGCGGCACGGCTTACGCCTGAGGTGCCCTGTTCCCTGCTTTTGGGGGAAGAGGAGTGGAAACTGCTGTATTGTGCGGCGAACAAGGTGAAAAAAGAACCGAAGAAGCCGTACGCGATAAAAGAGGCGGCAGATTGCCTGGGACGGCTGGGAGGCCCGAAGCGTGATCCAAGAGACGGGCCGCCGGGAGTGAGAACGATATGGATAGGGTTAATGAAATTATATATTCCGCTGGCTTACCGGGAGCGCCTCGCATGATTCCGTGGGTCAAGTTTAGCCCAAGCGGCGGAGATTCTTTATTAATTTTATAACATGAGCCTGTTCCAATCATAATATGAAACTCCATTGTAATATTTCACTTCATCGGGATAGCGTTGCGATGAATTTAAATGTATTTTGAGTTGTGAGTGAGACATTCCAACAATTCTATATGATACATAAAAAACCTCTAAAAACTGTCGAACCGCAGGTTAGCGTTTTTAGAAGTTTTCTTAATTTGGGAAAAGCTCCCTTGTTTGTTAATTTACCATAGAGGCTTTCCCGCAAAACGAAGGCTTTGCGCAACAAAGGCTGGCAAAATGCGGATGGAGCGCGACTCGGTCAATCGCTTTGGCGCCGCCGGGCCTTCCCGCGAATCACTCCGGCGCATCATGCGGCGGAGGCTTCACTGGAAAAGCGTCGAAACCAGCGGCTTTCAAGCGGGCGATGCTCATGGCGATGTTTTCTCCATGCGGAGTCAATACAACCCAATATGCCCGGCCGTTTACTGTCTTTTTGCCAATTTCAGTCTCAAAGCCAGCAACCCTGAGTTTCTTTACGAGATCCAAAGCGTTTTTTTCCACGCTGAACATTCCGGCTTGAAGCATACTCGTCTGAGACGGAAGGGACGCTTCTTGAACGCCAGAGGGCAGGAATTGCCAGAAGACGGACGGAAAAGCGCTCACCATTTTTCCATCTTTAATGGCGAGCGTTTCGGGGCTGTTCGGATATTCGGAAAATAATTTTGTTCTATAGTCATTGGTTCCGCTTATCCTCCATGCTATATAATAGATGGAGGGTTTGTATCGTTCATAGGCGGGATCGGAAAGCAAGGCGATAAGCGGCGCAATGTCAAATCTGCGGAACGCCTCAATCGTCGCGGCAAGATAACGCGCTTTGGGGATGATGGATGGACTTTTTCCCGACACAAGCGCCATTCTGACATTCGCGCTTGCCGCGTCGAACGCGCCCATTGCGATGAGACAGGCGGCGGCCTCGATCAACGCCGCATCATCGCGGTTGTTTTTATCGGTCAAAGCGGCCTTTTGCCACGCAACCGCAGCCCGTTCCATGTCGCCCGCAAGGTAAAGCAACCGCGCCATTTGGGTATAAGCCGCCCTGCGCTCGCTTGCCGAAGATGAGGACACCGCGATTTTCTCAAACCGCAACACCTCAACTTCCATGCTTTCTGTAAAACCGTATCGTACAAAAAAAAGCAAAAACAAAGATGAACACACCCTCACGGCGTTGTCCCGCAGGATCGCAATACTACGGAGACGCCCGCGGACTCCGATGCAGGCGTCTTTTTTCATCAACATTATTCTTTTTTGCCAACATCAACGTTTTTTTCCGCCGAGGCGATGAGCGCGGCTTCCGCATCCGCCATCGCGCCAGCCGCCATTTTTGCGGCTTTTATCTTTCGCTTCTTGTGCCTTTTAAAACGGGCGATGACAGAGAAAATTTCCGCGGTTATGACGCCCGCCCCAAAAGCGAAAGACGTGATGATGTACGTGTGTATGCCTTCAAACTTCGTAAACCCAAGAGACACAATGCCCCTTGTATCCTGATTGAGAATGATAAAGATCAAATAGATCAACAAAACAATTACTATGCCTATTAATCGCCACATGAATCTTTCAACGGATCAAAGTCCGCGCCTCCTTTGCTCGAAATGTATTTCCCCGTAATAAAGAAAGCGTCACTTCGGCGAATTCCCCTATGAGCGCAGAATCGCCGGGCGCCACGACCATCTCGTCCCTCTCGGTGCGGCAGATAAGCTCAGCCTTGCTTTTGCGGGAGACGCCTTCTATTAAAACGGTCGCTTCTGCGCCGATACGCGCAGCAAGTAATTCTACCGTATGTTGTTTCTGTAATGCAATAACTTTGGCAAGCCGTTTTTGTTTTATTGTATCCGGAATGCGATCCGGCAGCGCGTAGGCCGCAGTTCCCTCACGTGGATTGTAATGGTACATATACGAGTAAAGAAATTTCACCTGTTCCATAAGGGCAAGCGTTTCCTCAACGTTTTCTTCGGTTTCACCGGGAAAGCCGATAAGTAGATCGGTCGAAAGGCTTATGCCGGGCATCGCTTCCCGCAGTTCCGCAACCAGTTCAAGGTACCGCTCCCGCGTGTATGTGCGGTTCATGGCGGCAAGCGTCGCATTGGAGCCGTGCTGTACGCACAGGTGCAGATGCCTGCAATACACGCGGCGTCCAGCCATAACCTGTATCGCTTTTGAGGAAAGGTCTTTTGGGTGGCTCGACAGAAACCGCGCCCACCGTATCTTTCCATCTGTTTTTTCCATCTCATCGGCGACCATCTCAAGCAGCGCGGGAAAATCAATTTTTTGTCTTTTTACGTCGTCTTCCCAGAGATACGAGTTGACATTTTGTCCCAAGAGGGTGATTTCCCGTACGCCCCTCTCCGCCAACAGCCGAATCTCCGCAAGAATCGAAGCGGGGTCACGGGAAATTTCTCTGCCGCGCACGTACGGAACGATGCAGTACGCGCAAAAATTGTCGCATCCGCGCATGATGGGGACGAAGCTGCGGACGCATCCCGCTTCCGCATGAAACGCGGAAAAAGAAAACGCCGGCTTTTCGCTACAAGCGACGGAAGCGCCGCTCGCCGCGCCTTTTTCAACCGCTTCCAGAATCAAGGGGAAGATTGATCGCGCATCCGTACCCATAACATAGTCCACGGCCGGCGCTTTTTCTTTAAGCGTCTCCCCCAACCGGGACGCCATGCACCCCGCGACTACCAGTGTAAATCCGGCGGGACGCTTTTTCTTTTCCGCAGCGTAGAGCGCGAGGCGGCCAAACACCCGCTGTTCGGCGGTGGCGCGCACCGAACATGTGTTTATCAGCACAAGCTCCGCAGCCTCAGCGGTGTCCGCAACCTCCCAGCCGCGCTCTTTCAGCGCCATCGCGAGAGCGGCGGACTCCGCCGTATTCATTTGACAACCGTAGGTTTCAAAAAAGTATTTCAACGCGCTCTTTAAGATCTGGCTTTTAACCCTTTGAGAAATTTGAAGCCGTTCCAGATGCCTACACCCAGCAAGATAATCGCTCCCAATCCAAGTAAAGGTTTCGCCAAAAATCCGATAAACGGCAGCTTTGACACTATGGTTAACGCTCCCGCTCCTGTTACAATCGCGCCCGGCGTCCTGTCAGAGGGGTCTTTTGAAGCCAACGCGCATAGTCCCACCACGCCGGCGATTGCCCCGGCGACAATACCCGCAACCGGCGACAGGCTTCCCAATATAAACAACCCTACGCCGCCGGCAATGCATCCTACCGCGGCGACGCCTTTTTTCGACAAACTGCTTGCCGATTCATACGGCGTTATATCGTTGCTCACTGTGAACCTCCTTTTAATGTCGATAATGCTCACTATTTCTAACAGTATACTCTTTTTTTGAGAAAACGGCAAGTGAAAGCGCGGATATGGGGCGGCGGCGTATGTTCCGGTTGCAGCGATCCGTACGGAGATTTGCGAAGCGCAGATTCACGTTTGCCGCGAGGAGTCTCATTCGCATCAGGGCAACCCAATAAGAGACCCGCCGCTTTCCCAGCTGTCCGGTTTGACTCTCCCTGACGGAACGCCGGGAGCTTTGCAGGCGGCGGCGCCCCTTCCATCCCCTTTTTGCGCATACTGCCATCAATGGCGCCGCACTGCCAGACAATGGAAATCCCATCGCCCGGCGGGAACGGTTCATTACATATAACAGAAACTCAAAGAGGGCTAAAGGTTCAGTTTTTTAGAAATATTTAGAAACGCCGCCGCTTTTTCATTTTGTTTTTGCGATCCACAGAAAATTTGTCGCGCTTCGCGCTTAAAAAGGAAAAACAGGCTTTTGGCCGCTTTTTTCAACCCCATTTCCAAAACCAACCCAACCATAGTTCACATTTTGGGAATGGCTCATATAAATGATAATTCTGTTGTCAAGGGATGGCCGTCTTCCGCCAAATCTTTTTGGAAACACAGATGCGCCTTGCGCAATATCATAAACTTAAGCCTCACAAGCCGGATTTTTGGTTGCATTTGTATTTACTGAAACGCTTCCATCTTCGGGGACTATCCGGCAAGGCGCGAACCGGAACAATGTTCTTCATCATCTCCTCCTTGAGGAATAATTGAGCGTTCCATTCCGCGCCTTCCTCCTTGTAGTGGAATACACTCAAAGGCGCCCTCCCGTTCAAAGCGCGCCGGGCGACGGCCCGGCGGCATCTTTTCTTCATTGGCTCATGGAATGACGGCGGAGACGACAGGCCCCCACTGCCCCGTTTCGCCCTTCCCGTTCTCGTAACGGCAACAGACAAAGGCCGTCATGCCCGCATCCTCCGCGTCAAAGAGGAGCTTCTCCTTCCGCCGCCGGGTAAAGCGGTGGTGCTGGAGGCCTTTCCCGTCCGCAGGGGGCTTCAGCAGGTAGTGTTTGTCCGACGCGGCCTGTTCCAGCGTGGCCCCGCCGGGCGGCATGACGCCCACATAGATCGCGTACCCGTAGTCGCTTCTGGGGTCCAGTTCCTGCGTCCCCGCCATAGGCCCCACGTGCGCGGTCATGGCGTGGGGGCCGCCGGGATAGCTCAGGGAAGCCGCCGGCACCCCGTCCGGCGCGGGTATGGGCGTGGGGTGGGTATCCTTCTCACGGAAGCCCAGCGCCGCCCAGTCCCCCACGGTCAGCGGCGGAATCTTGAAAAACCGGTCCCGGAAGAACCGCATTTTCGCGCTCAAGGCCTTAAATGCGGCCTGGCACTCCACGGTGATCACATGGGTCCGCTCCGCGTCGTCCTGCGCCTTCTGCAGAATGGCCTCCGTCGCCGTGAAAAGGTTCTTCAGTTCCGTAAACTCCGACTCGGGCGCGCCCCAAGCCGTCCGCCGCTCCGGCGTCATGTACTCGATCCAGTTCCGGCACATAGTCAGGATCCCCGTCCGGGATCCCGGCATCCAATCGTTGCTCATACTGTTTCCTCCTCGTTTTGTCGGTTATAGCAAATAGCCTGTCGGCCGCGGCGAACATGCCAAAAGCCGCGGCGAACACGCCAAAAGCCGCGGCGGATGGATCAAGAGCCGCGGCGGATGGATCAAGAGCCGCGGCGGATGGATCAAGAGCCGCGGCGGATGGATCAGAAGCCAGGGCGGATGGCTCAAAAGCCGCGGCGAATGGCTCAAAAGCCGCGGCGGATGGATCAAGAGCCGCGGCGGATGGCTCAAAAGCCGCGGCGAATGGCTCAAAAGCCGCGGCGAATGGCTCAGAAGCCGCGGCGGATGGCTCAAAAGCCGCGGCGGATGGATTAAAAGCCGCGGCGGATGGCTCAGAAGCCGCGGCGGATGGCTTAAAAGCCGCGGCGAATGGCGCGCCCGGCGCAGGGGCCGGATCGGGGGCAAAGGCTTGCGCCTTTGCCTTGGAGTTTTGCCTTGCAAAACTCCAATACCTAACGCTTCGCGCTAGGCGGAGGGCTATGGCGAGACTCTTGTTAGTGTATCCAAATGTTGTCAAGAGCATGGGAGTAGTATAGTTTTTATGGAAAATTTATGCAATATCTCTTTCCTGAAAGGGTAAAACAAGCCTGAAAACCCTGTTGCATAGAGAGCTTTTTCCAAAACCCGAACTTGCGTTCAGCGAACGCAAGTTCGGGTTGGTTTTAAGAAAAGCTTTCAAAAAAGCGGTCTAAAGGCGGCTTTCCCAAAACTGCCGCTCCGCGCGTTTTGGGAAAGGTTCCATATTCAACGTCCGCGCCGCTGGCGCCCGCTGTTTTGCGGTTCGCCTGTATCATCCTCCCAAAAGTCAAGCGCTTCGGGGAGGGAATATGGCGCGGGGGAATAGCTTCAACAGGGAGGCTCTTTCAAAACGCGCCCTATGGGGCGTCAGTTTTGGGAAAAGCTCAGACGTTATTGGAAAGCGCGGGTATACTACCGTGCCGCGCAAAGCGAGATGTCCGCAGGGTAAAACGCGCCCGGAACGCCCGGACCCGCACAGCGACAGGGGACGATTCGCGCCTCATTGAGGAATGAACCGCCCTGCCATTTGGCGGAAAAATTGAACCGCCGCGGAGCGCCCAAACAAGTTTGCGGCGAGGTATTTAAGATCTTTGTTTGAGAATCAGTCAAACAAAGATGGCTGTGAATCGTCTGTTGTCTCGCGCGGGGGTTTGTGATGTTCCGCGGCCCCTTGTGATTTGACATAGTGTGTTATCACGCGCTCGCTTCCATGTCCGCTTGCCGCGCTTGTGAAATGTCCATCCGTCCAAAATTCTCCTCCCCATAGCTTTTTCTTTACTTCAGGGCGTTTCGCAAATATTTCTCTTGCAATTATGCTTTTTATCGTCGTCACTATCTTTGTCGGACTATATGCGGGAACTGATTGCGCCGGAAAACGCGCGCGATCCCCTTCCGCCCCCATCTCCAAAAATCGCATCCCATGCCTCCCGCCGATTTCCTCGCGCGCTTCTTTCAGCGTTTTATCTATTTCTTCGCCAATGGCTATACGCCTGTATTTCGCTGGACATACGATGTGACATGACAACACCGGTACATTGTGGGATTTATGTATATATTCGCTCATTCCCACATTCTATCATTGTTTTTATTTGTTTTTAACCGCCCCAAGCGGCGGGGTATTAGACCCCTCTCGAATAAAGGTTCGGCAAGCCAATGGCGTCGTCAACCGGCTTTGCCG
>JAITIK010000094.1 GCA_031279555.1 Treponema sp.
GGATTTCATACTCCCGCTCAATGTACGCCTTCTTGGGCCGCCATCTGATCGCGTAGAGTTTCACGTCCCGCTCCGCGCGGTCTTTTAGCAAATCCTCGTCTTTGACAAATTCAAACGCCGGCGGAAAAACATCCGCGCCGTAATTGTAGAATGTCCATACGGCGGCGAGCCTGTTGAAACAGGTTGAGGCGTGGTGGCGGTCGCCGGCTGCCAAGTCCCGCCTGACAAGGTTGTGGGCTTGGGCGGCGGCGTAGCTTCCGGCGTTTCCGATGTCGGTGGTGAGCGTCTGTCCCAGCGCGGCTTTTGACATCTCCTTGTTGGAAGCCTCTATGTATTCCTTATGGACAGTGGAAACGCTCCCCTTGTTGGCGAGGCTGTCAATGGCGATCTCCGACTCCTCCGGCGCGATGGCTACGGCGTCCGCCACCATTCTTTCAAGCGCGGACAGGAGTTCCTCCTTGTACTAGCCGGCGTTGCTCGGATATTTTCCGTACATAAACGCGCCGCCGTATTTTTCCACGAACACCGTCCACCAGCGGAAGCCGTTTTTCTTGAACGTCGCCGGCCAGCAGCATTTTGAAAAAATCTTGCCGGCGAGACCGTCGCCTTCAAAACAAGAGCGCCAACCGCTATGATCACGCCGAGCATTTCCGCGCCCAGTGAGAGCGGCTTGCCTTTCAACTCAAATGTGTTCGACTGCATAACATACTCCTCCAGCCAGAAACGCGGGGCGGCGGGCAAGGAGAATGGAGTCCCGCCGCCCCGCCGCTTGTGGCTTGCCATTGAGGATACAGGGAATGTCGGGACTGTTCAAAGAAAATAATGGAAATGGAAGGATGATCCCGCCCGCGAGGGCGGGAAACGATGTCATTTGACTTTGTTCACTTCTTCGCGTATGCCTTCAATCTCTTTCATCGCCACAAGCGGGCTTGCACGTCAAGAGGTTTTTTGTAAAAATCAGTAAAAAGGATTTCTCCCTTGCGTTCTACCACAATAATATCCACATTTCCACCAAAAATCTTGGAAAACCTTTCCACGCCAGTTATCTGATAAACGGATTTAATATCAAACTTGCTTCCCGATGGGTAAACTTTGCCTTTTTCCGCCAGCAAAGCGATTTGGCATACATTCCCGCGTATTACAGCCGTATAGATTACATAATTTCCAACAATATGGCTGACAGTATAGTTCAAATCATTTGATTCGGGAATAATCAACGCTTTTTTTGCCAAATCAAAGTTGGCCGGTGTTGTTTGCGCTTGGGTTACAATAAGCCATTCATCAATATAATCTAAACATCCCAACGATTTTGCGTATTGTTCTTTGTTGCGTTGATTTCGCTCTACTTCTCGCCTTCGCCGCTCTTGCCTTTTCGCATTCTTCAGCTTCCCGAATGCGCGCCGCCTCTCTTGATCATACTTTTGACACGCTTCCGCGCGACTTTTTTCCGCCGCTATACGTTCAACGTTTTCTTGCTCTCGAAGCTGAGCGGCCGCCATTGCCATATCCTTGAAAAACCGCTCCATTTTAATCATGTCATTTGTTGATGTTTCTCCCATAGCGACACTGTATTTTTTAACATGGTTGTAGCGGCCTCCGCAGTAAGCGTTCCTGAACGAATTTGCTGCAAATAAAACGGGATGTAGGTTTTGCCAACAGCCCATGAATTGATTTGTCGCTCTGTGAACCCGTAATCCACAAGCGCGGGAATGAACGCGCCGCCGTTAAGAGCGGTTTTCGCTTTGTCAAAATCCAGAGAATAAACCGCTGTGACAATGACTAGAGCGCAACAGATCGCGTTAATTTTTTTACACATTCGACTTCTCCTTGTTTTTATAGCCTTACACCTTATTATCGGGCGAAACGCGGCGTTTCCGCCGCCTTCCATCTGTCAATCCAGCGTCGGCGGCTCGCACCGCTTGCACGGCCCATATCCGGCTTGCACGGCTTGGCCGAGGCTTACGGCCCGCTTCGACTTCCGCAGGCTCGAACAGCCTTCCCGATGATATTTTTCGCCGGTGTTGGTCACATAGACCGTTACGTCCGCGCTTGCGGCGTAACCCGCCGCTCCAATCAAGACCGCCAGCAAGACGGCGGCAATCGTTTTCTTTCGCTTTGACATGGCTCGCCCCTTCGTTGGCAGTATACCACAAAAAGTTTGTTTTGTTAATCGCCATCCTATCCATTCTTGATCGCTCAAATTTGAGCGTTTAAGAATTTCGCAGTCTTCCGCATATAACAAATCCACGCCCGGGTCTGTCGGAAGCAGCAATCTCCGTTTGGGCGATGCTGGGGGTTGGCGCCGCGTCCATACCGCCGGAAGGCACTTTGCCTGTTCCGCCAGCATCTCCGCCGGAGTCATTTTCGATTTCCTGCTTGCCTCGGCGTCGGCAACTCCGGTCTTGACCAGTTCCTTCGCCTTCTTCCGCGACGCCCTGGCTTTCCGCAACTGCTCCTCGGCGCAGCCGGCGTCTTTGAACATGTCGCTTTCAGCGTCAAACTGGTAAACGCAATCGGGAAGGCTGAATATAGCGACCTTGCCGATGTCGTTTATGTCGCGCCTGGCTTCGACGCGGTCTCCGATCAGCTTAATCAGTTTCTCATTGTAATAGCTGATGCCGTCAAGAGACACGCCGTTCCTCTGAACCACCCGCCGCTCGCGGATCGCGAAAACATGCTTCCGCATTTCCCGCGGCATTTCCCGCCTGCAAACAAGGTTTGCGAAGAACGCCTCGTCCGGGGTTTCGCCGCCCATGCCGTTCCCGGTGTGGCGCCAACTGGAGTTGTACCAGGTTGCGAACCGCCCGAAATCCTCGCGTAGTTTTTCCAATGTGTAGGTCACTTCGATGCGGTCGCGCCCGTTTATTCTTTTCCAGTAGAGCCGCCTTTCTTCAGGAGCGTCTACCGTATTAGAGCCTGTATAAAAACTTTGAAAACAACTGGATGATCGTTCCGAACAGCCTTTCAATGGGTTTTGACTGCCCTCTATAAGGCGTCGCGAAATGGGCTTCGCACCCGCATTCCTGCAATACGCCGTCCATTAAGAGCATCCCTTCCCGGTCGAGTTTTACTTTTCGGTCTTTCCACGCGCTCCCGGCGAACCATCTGCTCTTGAAGTCCTTGCCGTTGTCAATGAGCGCGTTGCCGGGAAGGCCGCCTGTATCAACGAGCATCGAGAATGAGCGCATTATGGTGAGCGCGTTCGGTACGAGGTCTATCCACCAGCCGAGTGTTTTCCGGCTCCGCATATCGATAAAAGCCGTCAGCCACGGGCGGCATATCTTGCCGTTGAAGTTTATTACAAAGTCAAAGTTGTGGTGGTCGCCGCAGACCCATTCCATAGGCTTTAACAGCGTGCAATCGCGTTCAATATATGTTTCGCATTTGTTGTGAAAGGCGGTCGGCCATTCGCAGTACAGTATTTTTCTCGCCAGGGGTATTTCGTCTTTTATGTAGCGGTTTACAATGGAATTGCTGAGGGTGCATCCGAACTGGGCGATATCCCGCGCAACTGAAGCCACGCTCGGCTTTCGAGGGGTCGAGGAATAACGCCTCTATTATTTCCTTTGAGAACTTGTAATTATAAGTCAGAGACTCAACATCGGTTCCGCCGCAAGACAAGGCTTCGCGGAGATTCTTGAGCGCCGCTCTTAACTCGCGTGTGAACTCAGCTTTTTTCTCGTCCGCCGGCTCTTCATATTCCCAGAATCGCAATTTGCCGCATTCGGGATGATGCGCATTCATACACCCGGTGTATTCTTTATATTTTGAACAATAACCGCCGAAGTATTCTTTGCAACTCCAGCAAATATCGTCATGGAATGTCATGTCTCTTTCCCCCGCTTATGTGTTATCCTTTTGAAAAGAACCGCCAATGAGTTAAATAGCAATGACAAACAGGGGTTTTCCTCTTTCTCCGCTTTCGTGATGTTATTCACACTGCAAGGAGTGGCTTCATAATCCGATTGAGCAATTGCCCCTTCAGATCCTTTTGATAGGAGTTTTTTGTATCTATAAACTGTAATTGGACTCCTGCCGACAAGCGGCACTAGCTGGGTAACAGGTAGGTTTTTGTTCTTGTTGAGGGCATTTTTGTTGTCGTAATTGGCTACGATGTCATCGCCGCCTTCATGTCTAAAGTTCAGAACGTACTTGCTCATGCCGTGCCTTCTTCCCGCTTCCGCCAGTCATCAACCAGATCGGTGAAATCTTTGTAACCGAGGGTGGTAATAATCGTATTTTGTTCATTAACGGGAAAATCGGTGGAATACCCATCCAGAAAACGATTAAGGAAAACCTGGGATAACCCGTTTCTTGCAACGAACCCGTTTCTTTCGAGGCCGGCTTTTATCCATGATTTAAACCGCACCAGATCGGGAATTTGCATCTTCGCCAGAACGGATCTCGCCGCCTCCCATTCGGCATATTCTTTGATCCGCCTAATTTCCTCGGCATGGACGGTTTCTAATGCCAGTGCAATCCGCTCCATATTGTCGCCGAGTCTCTTGAATTCCGTGTAGAACCCGTTGATCTTTTCAAGAATCTTCATGCCGCGCCTCCCTCGCTCTCCTGCGGAACGTCTTTGACAAGGCTCTCAAATGACCGGCAGCCCAGCGCCTTGCAGGGCGCCGTCCTGACCCGCTGTGAATCCTTGCGGCCGCAGAGGAATTGTGATACAATAGCCACGGAGCAGTTCGACTCGTCGGCCGCCGCCTTTTGCCCCAGGCCGCTTAGTTTAAGCTGGTACTGAATCCAGCAGCCGGCCTCTCGTGAAATAAGGTTTGCCATCGCGCTTCTCCTTCAGGCAGGTTCCATCCCGAAATTCCAGGAGCCTGCCCTTTTTTGGGTTTTGCCGGTCTCATTTTTGACCGA
>JAITIK010000166.1 GCA_031279555.1 Treponema sp.
GTTTTCTTGATCGTTATTTTCAATTCCCGCTCAATCAACGCGGCCGCGCCTTTTATGAAAAACCGTATCTGCTCATCGGTGTAAGGCTGCCCGTTGCTGGCGCGGAAATCGACGCCCCAAAGCCATGTATAACGGAGATCGTCGGCTGTCTGAATTTCACCCAGGCTCCCTCCGGGACTTCGTAATTCTCGAAAGTGTACCCTGCCGGGCCGGCCTCTCCGCACCGCGCCCACGCCGAATGATCATAAGCCGATGCGGGATTTTCTAATGCCCGCGCCCGGTATCTGTACGGTTGTGTCCAAATAACTTGCGGAAACAGGGAAGGGTATAACACCCTCCGCATCCGCCGCAAAGCCGTTGGCGGTTAAAACAAGCCATTCCCCATTGTTCCCCTCCCTTCTTTCGAGGCGATAGATCATTGCCCTGCTGGGGAACTCGAGAATAACTTTGTTTTTTACCGATGTGGCTAAAATCATTTCACACAATCCTTAAAAAGAGGATACGGAGCATCCTATACTTCCGTGTAATCGGGGATGGTCAAGAGCCGCTCCGCGTCGGCGGCGTCCAACTCCGCGATTCCGTCCGCGTCAAAGGCAATCGTTTTATTACCGGCAATCAAATTTTTGCCTTTCAACTTTTCGCGCTTGACGCACTTCTTCGCCGGTTTCCGCTCCGATTCAGATTTTCCCGCTTTTCTGGGAAATTAGCTTTGGCGGAAAGCCCTCTGTACTGTCTCTAAATGACCAGTTGTCTACCAGCCCTTTTATCTGGTCAAAAGTTTCTTCGTTTTGCCTCATTGAGAGAATAACTCCGGGAGGCACAAACCGCTCTTTATGTTGATCTGGCTCATTGTCTCCATCCCGCTACCGCTTAATGGCTCTTTTCGCCGCTTCCTGCGGCGGCAAGCGCATATAATGGGCTTCGGTTCTATATTCCTTATCTTTGAACAAAGCAAGCCGCTCATAGGCCGATTTCGGCGTTTTCATGGTCATATCAATAACCTCATTAAGCCCATTGGTTTTGCAGAAATCAATCATCTGATCAAGAATGTCGCTTGATTCTTCGTGTAGTTGGTTGGCGTTCCAGCCTTCATACTCCGGCAATTCCTCTTTTATGTTATCCGCGTCCAAAACGATAAACTTATGTTGAATAAATCCTGTGAACCCTGCCCCTTTGTCCGATGTTCGCGGATGCCTTTCAATACCGTGTCTTTAATCTCGTTGCGGATATTGTCATTTGTTTTGGTTACAAGCTGCGCCACATAATCAACGGCGACCTGATGCCGGGCCATTTCGGAGCGTGTAAAAGGCTCCCCATCATTCATACTATGAATGATAGGCTTAAAACCCTCCGCCTTAAACTTGGCATAAAACAGGGTGAATTCGCAAAAAGGATAAACTTAAAGCAAGGGACATTCTCTGATATAGAAAATGGCAAAAAACATCTTACGGATCGGAACCTCAAAATAATCTGCGCCGAATTTGGCGTTAATGAAGAATGGCTGAAATCTGGCGCCGGAAAAATCTTTGTGGACGGAGATATACATGATGAAAACCGGCTGTCAAGAGACGAAACAGAATTGATAGACATTTACCAGAAACTGTTGCCGCCAATTCAAAGAGATGTGATCAAATACGCCCGTAATATGCTTGATCTTCAAGAACTCCGAAACATAAAACCCGCCAACGAACAGCCCGACCCCGCTTGACTTCCAATTCCGCTTGCGCTATCCTTGATGCAAAGGAGTCCGCAATGAACGAATACACCATCACTTTGACATGGGACGACGAAGCCCAACGATGGGACGCCATCAACGACGACATTCCGCTCGCTCTTGAAGCGGGGTCTCTTGATTTGCTTATGGAGCGATGCCGGTATGTCGCGCCGGAAATTCTCTCTCTGAACGGCAAGCGGGGAAAAGACGTAATCTTGCGTTTCATCGCGGAGCGCAGGGCGAAGGCTTTCGCGTAATGGCGGAATACGAGAAAAAAGTCCGCAAGATTCTCGCGGAGAACGGCTGCCGCTTTGTGCGCCATGGCAAAGGTGACCACGACATTTGGTACAGTCCCATAGCAGACAGAAACTTCACTGTGGATGGAAAAATCGACAAACGCCACACCGCAAACGGCGTTCTGAAACAAGCCGGTGTTGATTATCATTTCTAGCCTTCCCTCACGCCGTCTTGCCAACAGACGGCGCGTATTTCCGGTACGCCGCCCGCTCGCCGCCATCAGATCAACCACGTCCGCCAGCACGCTTTCCCGCTCCCGCAGCATCCCCTCGTCCATGTCCGCTTTCCTCACCATCTTGGTGAAGCCATGCATAGCGGACACCGCCTTGTCCGCTATCACGTTGGCCTTGATGTAGTCGACCTTCACCGGATCGCGCAGCGATTCGGCGAGCTTGCGCATCGCCGCCTTCTGATGCTCCTTGTCCATGAGGCGGAAAGCCTCGCACTCGCTCAACCCTAGAGACTTCCTCAGTTCCTTGATGATCTGAAACGCCCATTTGCGGAATGATTCGGATTCCGGCATACGGGATTGAAAAATAAGCCGGTATGCCCCGAATTCATTAATAACAGTCACTTTCCGCCGTTGGGAAACGCCGTTTGAACTGGGGTAACTAGCGGCATCAAAGTCAACCGCGACCGCCCGCCACTCGCCGCTCCGCTCCACAAAGCGGATCGCCCGTCCATTCCAATCATCCACTCTCATACCTCCTCCTTACGCCGCGCCTTTCTGCGGCTCCTTGACTAGGCCGTACTGCTCGCTGATAGCCTGTTCTATCAGATATGTCCGCTTCACTTCGGCGGCAACAACGCTTTGATTCATAGGCGTCAGCTCTTCAAACATGCCCATCACTTCTTTCTCAAGTTTTTTCATTTTCTCCGCTCCTTGAATATTTTTAGAAAACATTGTATGGTTAAATAAAAACTATATCAAGCGCTTTTTTGTTTTTTTGAAAATTTTGTTATACTAGTGATGGAGGTAATGAGATGGTTAACAAACGAGTAGTAGAACTACGAAAAAAACTTGGATTGAACCAAACTGATTTTGCTGAACGAATCGGTTTTACAAGATCGTTTATCGCTCTTGTTGAAACAGAAAGAAATCCGCTCACCGAAGCAAACATTAAACTCATTTGTCATGTCTTTAACGTGAATGAAGAATGGCTACGGAATGGTATAGGCGAAATGTTCCAAGGGAATAAATCACACTTGGAAGATGAGGTGCTGGAAATGTTTAGAGGATTATCGGAAAAAGCGCAACTAATGATAAGAGACTATATCCGAATGGTATTAGAGCAACAGCAAGTATTACTACAGCCGGAAAGAGGATGCGCGGCCACAACGTCAGTCAAGAACCCTGACGTCGCAATCAAGATGAGGGCGTCCGGCGCCGAAAGTGGGGGAAGCGGCGCGGCTGGATAATCCGCAGCCCGTGGTTGCGCTTCTATAGAAACGAATAGAGCGGTTGATACGGCGGCGGTTATGTTGTCCATTTAATCTCTTTTGTTTGCTTTTTTTCTTTTATTATGCTTTTGTTGGCTTTTTGCATGTTGACAAGAGGTTTGTTAGATGGCATGTTGATATATATATGCGATTGCGCCCGGCGACAAGGGGTGGCAACGAAGCGGAGGATAATCTTAT
>JAITIK010000121.1 GCA_031279555.1 Treponema sp.
GTAGTAGCGGTGATAATCAATTTATCCATTATTTAATCCCTCCTAAACAAAAATGACAGAACCTTAACTGGTAATCTGGTCTAACCAGTTAAACAATAGATCAGACCTGGTAATAAGTCAAGAAAAAAAGTAATAATTTTTTGTTTCTCCGCCGGCTCCTGGTAATCCTTCATTAAGAAAGCCTTGAAAAACGCCGTTAAGTGTTTTTTGATACTTTTAATCCTTTGGGGGGTTAATTCCCCGCCCCTTGGGGCGGTTAAACCTGGGGGTGCGGGGGATTTGTTCCCCCGCATACGCAAATCTTTCAAGGAGAAATCTGGTATAGGTTTTTCTGCCGAACGCTCCCGTCGCCTGGCTCCACAGCCTCGCGGTCAAAGTGGGTTTGAACCGGCGCTTGGGAACGCGGGGAAGCGCCCATACGTACGGGCGCAAGCGGCCGGCCTGTCCGGGCGCCGCTGACCGTTACCAGCAGGAGGCTCGTTTCATCGCTGACACCGTAGCCAGGCTCTTTCTACGCGGTAAGAAGGTCTATGACACCCCCGTATCAGGGGAGGCAGCAGTTGCGGAAACTTCGTTTCCGATTGCACGTCCGCCCGTGATCCTCCCAGACGCGCGTCAATATGGCCGCAAACGCCTGGTGACACTTTGGCGATCTCCCCCTCGCGCTTCCCCTGTTCCCGCTTTCCGCAGCCATGCCGGGCTTCCCTCTTGGCCGCCCGCTTCTTCCCATAGCTTGCCAGCGCATGGGCGAGATGCTCCCGGTTCAGTCCGGTCGTCTCCGCCGCCTCATCAAGGACATTCCCCTTGCCTTTCTTTCCCGCCCGCTGATAGCGCCGGCAATGCGCCTCAAAAATCTCCCGCCTGCCGCTCATCCCCAACCTCATCTGTTCCTCACTCCAGTGGAACCAGTATAGTTTTGGCTAGGTTTTTAGTTTTGAGACGTCACGGCCCTTTATAAACCCGCCGGAGGTCATGGCGCGACATAGCAACGTACAGCGCCGCCATTTTCTTTCCCTCTTGCACATTTCCCCCCTTTCACCTATACTTTTTCCATGAGAACAATCACCAACAACGAGCGCGCTGATGTGCTGGTTCACGCGTTGCCCTATATTCAACGGTATCAAGGCAAAACCATCGTGGTAAAATACGGAGGGAACGCCATGATCAACGCCGAACTCAAAGCGGCTGTTATTCAGGATGTGATACTGTTGGCGTGCGTGGGCGTCAGAACCGTACTGGTGCATGGCGGCGGGCCCGAGATTGAGGCTATGCTCAAGCAAGCCGGCAAGGAGAGCCATTTTGTAAACGGACTGCGTTATACCGATGAAGAAACCATGGAAATCGTTCAGATGACGCTGTGCGGCAAGGTGAATAAGAGCATTGTGTCCCTTATCCAGATGCAGGGGGGCAGGGCGTTGGGGTTGTGCGGCATAGACGGGGGCCTTCTCAAGGCGAAGCGCGTTACGGAGCGGGACCTGGGTCTGGTCGGCGAAATCGAATCGATTGACACCAAAAGTCTTGACGCCCTGCTCGACAGCGGCATCATTCCGGTCATTTCTTCGGTGGCGTTGGAAGAAACCACCGGCAGCAGCCTCAACGTGAACGCGGATATTGCCGCCGCGCATATAGCCGTCGCGCTCAAGGCGGAAAAACTCGCGCTTATGACCGATGTGCAGGGGATCATGCGCGATGTGGATGATCCGGCTTCGCTTGTCAAGACGCTTGCGCGATCCGAACTGGACGCGCTCAAGAAAGACGGCGTTGTGAGCAAGGGCATGATCCCCAAGGTTGATTCGTGCATTGCGGCCATCGACGGCGGGGTCGCTCGCGCCCACATCATTGACGGGCGCCTTCCCCACGCGCTTTTGATAGAACTGTTTACCGATGAAGGCATCGGAACTATGATAGAATGAAGGATGGGATATGTCCGATTGTTTTATGAACACCTACCGCCGACTGCCGGCGACATTCACCCGCGGCGAAGGGGCGTTCCTTTTTGACGGGAACGGAAAGCGGTTTCTTGATTTTACATCCGGCATCGCGGTCAACTGCTTGGGACACGCCTACCCCGCGCTGGTAAAGGCGATTTCAGACCAAAGCGCCCGTTTTAACCATGTCAGCAACTATTTTCAAAGCGATGTAACGGAGCGGTTCGCGCAAAAATTGGTTGAAGCCTGTTCCGGCGCGGACATGAAGAAGGTTTTTCTTGGCAATTCCGGCGCGGAGGCTAACGAAGCCGCGTTTAAGATAGCGCGGAAGTATTCGCTGAAAAAACATGGTCCGGGACGGCACGCCATTGTTACGTTAAAGGGGAGCTTCCACGGACGCACCATCACGGCGCTTTCGGCGACCGGCCAAGACAAGTTTCACAAGGATTTCGGGCCATTTACCGAAGGGTTCAAATACGCGCCGCCCGGGGACATTCCCGCGCTGGATCGCGCCCTCGACAGTACGGTCGCGGGGCTTCTCCTTGAAGCTGTGCAAGGCGAGGCCGGCGTGCGTCCGCTGGACGGGGCGTACGTTGAAGCGGCCGCAAAGCTCTGCGCTGAGCGGGACATTTTGCTCATGTTTGACGAGATACAGTGCGGTGTGGGCAGGACCGGCTCCTTCCTTGCGTGCGAAGGCTTCGGCGTCAAGCCGGATGTCGTAACGCTTGCCAAGGGGCTTGCGGGCGGCGCGCCTGTGGGCGCGGCGCTTGCGGGCGAAAAAGCCGCGGATACGCTCGGCATAGGCGATCACGGCAGTACGTTCGGCGGCAATCCTCTAGCCGCCGCGGCCGGGCTGGTCGTGCTTGAAATTGTGAACGACCCTGCCTTCCTGAAAGAGATCGCGCGCAAAGGCGAAAAACTGCGAGGCATTATCCGCTCGTGGAACAAGCCGAATGTCAAAGAGGTTCGGGGCAAGGGGCTTATGGTTGGGGTCGACATAGAAGAGGATGCATGGGGCGTCTTGGAGAAAGCGCTTGAAAAAGGCGTCCTGTCGCTTTCCGCGGGCGCAAAGACCCTGCGATTTTTGCCGCCATACATCATACGCGATGAGGAAATAGAGAGCGGTTTGCGTATTCTGGAAGAAATCTTATAGCAATCATATAGTTAAGGAGTCGCTTTTTATGGAAGAAGAGGGAAAAAAACCGGTTTTAGCCGTATTGGCAGCCGGCATGGGAAGCCGATACGGGGGATTGAAACAGATAGACGCGCTCGGCAAGAACGGCGAAGTGTTGCTTGATTATTCGGCGTACGACGCCTTGCGTTCAGGCTTTGGAAAGATAGTATTCATTATCAGACGCGATATTGAGAAGGATTTTGAGGAGCGCGCGCTTGCGCGTTTCGGCGACGCGGTGCCGTACGAGATCGCGTATCAGGAGATGGACTCGCTGATCCCGCCTGAAGTGTACGCGGATGCGAAGAACGCGGGCAGAACCAAGCCCTGGGGAACAGTTCACGCGCTTCTGTGCGCCAGAGAAAAGATAGACGCGCCATTCGCCGTCATAAACGCCGACGACTTTTACGGCAGAGAAGCCTTTGGCGCCATCGGCGCGTTTCTTTCAACACCCGATCTGAAAAACGGGTGCATCGTCCCGTATAGCCTGAAAAAGACGTTAAGCTCCAAGGGAACCGTCACCCGCGGGATATGCGCCATCAAGAGCGGCAAGCTCGCGTCGGTTGACGAGTTGAAATCCATTGCGCGGGAGCAAGACGGCATTTTCAATACGGACCCTGACGGCTCAAAACAGTTTTTGCCGGAAGATACGCCCGTATCCATGAATTGCTGGGGCTTTCCGTCGGCCATTTTCGCGGATTTGTCCCGTTATTTTGACGATTTCCTCGCGGTTTCGGGCGAAGATATCAAGAGCGAGTGTTATCTCCCCACATTCGCCGATTGGCTTGTCAAGAACGATTTGTTGGATATTGAGGTTCTGAACGCGGACTCTGAATGGTTCGGCGTAACCTATCAGGAAGACAAGACGTTCGCGGTGAACCGCATCGCCGGACTCACGGCGCAAGGTGTGTATCCCGGCGTTCTTTGGAAGTAGGCGCGGAGGCGAGGTGTGGATGAGAGCAGTTTTATTCTTGGCGTGGATCTAGACGGCGTTGTGGGCGACTTTTATGGCGCGATGCGCCGCATTGCCGCGGAATGGCTCGACAAATCCATTGAGCGGCTGTCCGCCGAGGTCAGTTTTGAGTTGAAGGAGTGGGGCATCGCCGAATACGGCGGCTATGAGAAACTGCACCGTTTTGCCGTAACTCAGCGCAACCTGTTTCGTGACATGCACCCCATACAGGATGCGCCTGCGGCGTTGCGGAAGCTGTCCACGCGCGGAATTCGCATCCGTATCATCACGCACAGGCTCTACCTTAAATATGTGCATAAAACATCCATCACCCAAACCGTTGACTGGCTTGATTCTTGGGATATTCCCTATTGGGACATTTGCTTTATGAAGGATAAGGGCGCGGTCGGCGCCCATGTGTACATTGACGATTCGCCTGTAAATGTTGTCCAACTCCGCAAGCACGGGTGCAGAACCATCGTGTTCACCAATTCGACAAACCGCCATCTTCCCGGGCCTCGCGCGGATTCATGGCAGGACGCCGAACGCCTTGTGCTGGAGGCGCAAGAAGAGTGGACGACCGGTACGCTGGATTTATTCGGCGCATCCGGGTATACTCCTTTGTAGAGGCGCGTCTGGAAGCTGTTTCAAATAAGCGGACGAGGAGGAAACGAAATGAACAGGATTAATATCATTGGACTTGGCGTCAGCGATATGGCGCGCGCCGCGGCGGGCTTGGTTTCAAAACGGAAGAAAAGGCAAACAGTCCGCGACTGTTTTTTTTCGACTGCAACAAAAAGCGTTTCGGGGCGGTTTCCACGCTTGTCGTACGGACCCGGACGGCTATTATTGGGAAAAACCGGCAAAAAGCCCGTTTTTCCATCTAAATCTAAGGCGGCTTTCCCAAAACTGTCGCTCCGCGCGTTTTGGAACGGCTTGTGAGAGAGGAAAAAAATGGAACCGATTGTTTTCGATACGGTGTCGGGCATTTCTTTGGAAGAACAAGAGGAAATTCTCGCCGGACTCAATACGTTGGAGCGTCCGTTAGAGCGTCTTGAAGGCGATAAAGCCGCAACCTCGTATGAAAAACAGGCGAAGAAAAAAGGCGTCCTGCTTCCGGCGTTGACAAACGGCATAGCGGCGGCGCTTTTGGCGCTTGGACTTGCGGCGCTCTTTTTAACGCATGAACGGGATGAAATGCGGTTTATGCAAGGCGCCGCGATGCCCGGCGTTACGGAACGGAAGCTGATTGCGGAGATACGCAGAGAATTTACCGGGCAGTTGAACGCGAAGGACGCTGAAATCGCGGAAATTCTCACGGAAATAGCCGGCGTTGATGCGGAAATGCAGAACATTCTGCTTCAGTTCAACAACAAGCGCATCCTTGAAAGCGAAAAAGAAAAGGCTTTGGCGGATTTGCAGAGACAAAAAGATGAGTACCAAAGCCGGCTTGCGGCTCTGCAACGGGAGCGCGGTCAGCTTTTGGAAGACGCCCGCATCCGGGAGGCGGCTCTGCGCAGCCAACTTTCGGCAAACAAAGAGCTATTCGGGCAGGTGCAAAGCGTTCAAACCGAGCTTGCTTCCGCGCAAGATGCGTTGCGGAGTTTCACCAATGAGCAGGAAAAAAACGCGCTCATTGACTTTCAGATAGACGGCTATTTTGCGGTGGTCAACGAACAAATCGGCGCCGCTTTGTTCGGCCAAGCCGTTGCGACTCTTTCCGCCGTGCGGGATTTTCTCGAAACCCCGTCCTTCCAAAACATCAAGGCGTTTCGGGAGCGGAAACCGGCGCGTATTGCGCTCATCAATACGCTTTCGGATCTCACCCGCAACAGCATGATGCTGAACGATGGAGCGTCCAAGCCGCCTGCGGAGGCGCCTTTCAACGGGACTCCGCAGGCCAGTGAACTGAGCGAACAAATTGAGAAATATGAAGAAGCCATAGCCGAACTCACGGCGCGGAACAGCGAGCTTGAAACAATCGCAACCGAACGGGAAAGGAGCGGCAGGGAGAGCGCCAGTGCAAATTCGACGGCTCTCAACGAGTTGCGGAGTCAGAATCAGATGTTGCAGGAGACGGTCGCATCGCGGGAAAACACCCTCGCCGAATTGAGGAATCAAAACGCCGTCTTGCGGCAGAACAGCGCGACGCAGGGAAACGCCGCAACCGAGTTGAGGTCGCAAGTTTCCTCGCTACAGCAGTCCTTTGCGGCGCAGGAAAATACCATAGCCGAGTTGAGGACGCAGGTTTCCTCGTTGCAACAGTCCGTTACAGAAAAGGACGCCTCCATCCGTTCGCTCCAAGCGCAGAACGGCGAGATGCAACAACGGGTGGAGCAACTTCAAGCGCAAAACGACGCGATCCGTCAACTGCTGAACAACTGAAGCGATTTCAACACATTGAAGCGGCCGCCCGACACAAATATTCTGCCTGCGGCGTTTAATGCGCGGCGTTTGCGGGTGTTTTGGATGTACGCGCGGCGTCCGGTGGTCGCGCTGATTACGGAAGCGTGGAATTTCGAGTTTTTTTTGAGCGTCCCTTGAAAAATTCAGCATTATGCGGTATCTTTATAAAAGTTTTTTCAAAAATAAGGAAAAAAGGAGAAAGTATATGAAAAAACCCTTGATGCCGCTTGGCGCGGTTGCGCTTTTGTTTCTGTCTTGTAATGTCCATTGGAGCGATCTCACACTGCCGGAAGAGGTGAAGATTGAAACAACACCTGGCTTGTACCTCCCGCTTACGAACAATCTTTTCGGCGGAGAGGAATTTGAGAAATACTCGCCTGAGAAACTGATTAAGGACAACCTAAGTCTGGCGAAGATAAAGGAAAGGATCGGCGCCAACATGTCCGGCATTACCGTGAGTACGTATGAGGCGCCTGGCAGCGAGATCCCTGGCGGCCACCCCCCGACATATTTATTGCGTTATCCCTTGGCGGAAATGCCGGTTGATCTTTCCAAATATATGGAAGGGCTGAAGATTGAGGGGGATGGCGGCGAGCCGATCACGTTTGATATACCGGATTTGCCGCCTTGGCCGGGTTTGTCGCCTGATTATTTGCCGCCGATAGCAACGCTAATCCCTGATGAGTCCCAGCGAACCAAATCCACCACAGTCGATATTCGCGACATGGCGGATTTGCTTACATCGTTGACGTACACCACGCTTGGAATTAAGATTAAGGAGAAGCTTGAGGGCGTTCTGGAGATTAAATTGAGGGATGGCAATACGAGCGGGGACGGACTTGATCTCGTATTGAAGGGGACGTATAATGAGGCTGAGAATTGCACGTACTTTGTAGATTCCATTGAAACGGGCAAGACATGGAAGCCCTCCGGGAAACAGCTTGCCATTACCATGACATTAATTGATTACCCGCCTAATTACTCCGGCGCTGGCGCTACGCTCACTATCACGCCTGAATTTGTCCTCGAATGGACCGAAGCGACCATTAACCCGGGTGAAAATGGAACGCTTAAAGGGGAAATGCCGCTTGACTTCTCCGAGTTAGGCGGGACGCTGGAGGGTATAAGCTTCCCAGCCGGCAGCATTAAAGCGTACTTGTATACAAGCGAGTTGCCGGAATCGGATGCTAAAATAACTCTCACGTCTATCAGCACGACTGCCAGCGTAATTCTGGTGGATGACAAATCGTTGCATGACGTACCCGTCGCGCCGGAGCTTCCCACAGATGGCGCGCCGTATGACCAAGCGATTCCGCCAAGCAGTCTGGCAGACTCGGATAATCCTGATGGCGCGATTGATTTAACCGGGACGCTTAACTCGTCCATGCGAGAGGAAGTGACGCTCAAATATGAAGTGGCGATGGGAGCCATTACCTTGAAAAAAAGCGATTTGGAGGAGTCTAAGACAATTTCCGCGGTACTGCTTATTAAGTTGCCGTTGGCTTTGGAATATCACGGTTCATCGTTCGATGCGACAGGGGATTACCGCAAAAACGGTTTGGGCGATCCTGTTACGAAAAGCGACTATCTTACATTTGAAATAAAAGACTTTAATTTCTCCGACATAATCGGCGATGACGACTTGTTGGAGCCTATTAGGGAGGAGTTTAAGAGCGGCGGCGTTTCCGGGCGTTTAGAACTGACCAACATATCGCTTGTGCTTGCCAACTGCGACGTCTCCCTTTTTCCGTCCGTGTGTATCGCCATAAAACAGAATAAGGAAGCGAAGGACGGCATTCTGATAGATTTTTCTGATGACTCGCCCAATTCCGCAGGGAAGGATATTCCCATTACCTTTGATCTGGATCCGAATGAGCCATTTACGCCGTCAATAGAAATTCTTCTGAAAAAGGATCAAAACAAGGATTTTACCACGCTTTCTATAAACGAGGACGGGAAATTTAGTTTTGGTCTTATAGTGGAAATTGAGTCTGCGCTTGATGCGACGATCGCCTTGCAAGGAGTGAAATGATGAAGAAATACCTGTTGTCAATCATAATGGCGGCGTTGGGAACCGCCGCTCTATTCGCCCAGACTGAGGAAAATCAGGAGTGGGCTGAACAAATACGTCGGGAAGCGGCTGCGGCGAATGGGGAGTACAATAATACGGTGATGGAAGAAGACGCCGTACCGGAGGCGCCGCCCCTTGAAGAGCCGCTTCCTCAAAAGAAAAAAGGCGTCCCCTACCCGTACCGCCGGTACTTTGAATTCGGCGTGGACAATGCCGGCGCTGGTTTTGCGAATAATTTACTCGGTGTCGACGATATATTCCGCAAGCAGATACGCATCAACCAAGAACTGTTCAAAAAGATAAAAGCGGACGGATTTATGACGGAGATTGACGTTGACGCCAGCGCTTTTATCAATTTTAATACGCAAAACTGGGGGTTTGATATAACAGCCTCCGTAGAGGGCGACGTGAGTTTTGATGCGCCCAAATCTTTTTTCACCCTGTTGTCAGAAGGCAATAAAGAGCAGCATTCATCAAGCGGAACGTTCGGCCTTTACGGCGCGGTTTATACGGAAACTGCGGTTGACATACACGCGCGGTTTCTGAAAAGCAAACAACTCAAAATCAGCGTCATACCTTCTATGTTCATTCCTTTGGTGTACATTCCCAAGGGCGGCTTCACCTATAATCTGAAGATGGAGCGGGAGCAGATGTTGTTCTCCGTGGGCGGCTCTCTTGATATGTACGCTCCATTCTCCATTGACGCGTTTATGGATGATCCGAATGGCATTGACTATATGTCCATACTCGACGCAAAAGGGTTCGATCTGTCTTTGAACGCTGAATATGATGTATTCAAGGATGGATATGATTGGCTCACTGCGGGATTTAACGTAAAGAGCATCCCGCTCGCCGCCTCGACCTTGCAATACCGCACCCGGATGGGGCTTGAGAACTCGCCGTGGAAGATTATTGACACCTCCGATCTGCTGGGCGGCTTGACCAGCGGCGATGACGATCTATTCAAACTGCCAAACGGCGATGATATTACATTCGATTCCGCTGAAGGAGAAATAAAAGTGATGCGTCCCGTGCGCTTTGATCTGTACTCGAATATAAGACCCTTTGCAAAGAAGCTCGTGGTGGTGAGACCGTCTATCGGGTTGACGGTGGCGAATACCCTTGATGGAAAGCCGCATTTCAACTATTCATTGACTGCGGAACTCAATACGCCGGTTTTTCTGTTGCATCTGTTCACCGCGTATGACGAACTTGTCTATAAGCATGGTTTGATGATCGGGCTTAATTTTCGTCTTATCGAGCTTGATGTTGGACTTGACGTACGCTCTCGAGATTTTGTCCAAAGTTTTAACCTCAACGGCGTCAGAGTTTGGGCGAGCGCGCGCATCGGCTTTTAGCGGAGACTGCGGAGACCGG
>JAITIK010000125.1 GCA_031279555.1 Treponema sp.
CGTCAAGCGCCTGTTTGACCAGGGCGCGCGCCTTTGCCATGCGCAGGTCTTTTGTAAGCGGATAAACGGGCAATATTTGCCCTGGCGCAATGCGTCCGGCGCCAGCCGGCTCAAAGTCAAAGGAACTTGACTGAATTTCGCCGTATTTAAATTCAAAATCGCCGTAGACGAGATAGTCATTCCCCACTACAAGCTGATTTTTTATAAAGGGGCGGTTATAACAGACCAGACACGCCCGCGCCGTATCATCTTCAATAAAAATTTTCAACGTGCGGGTTTTACCGACATAAAACCAATCGTGCGCGAGGACTCGGACAATAGAGCATACCTGACCATTACGAAAATCTTTGAGCGGCGCGAGGCGGCTTCTGTCTTCCCAATCCCTCGGATACCGGCACAGCAACGAGCCTATTGTCGCAACCCCAACATGGGCGAGGGCTTTTTCGACAACGGATCCCGCTTTTACGCCTGTGAGCGTCGAGATCGGATCGCGTATCTCCCTGGCAAACACAGTTTAAATAGGCGGTCTCAGCAAAAAGGATGATGCGATGTTTATCACGATGCCGCCGCCGATCCACGCCGTCAGAAAAACCGCCAGCGCGGTGATTATAATTATTGTATACTGTACGCTCCTGCCGCCATAAAAGAGGGCGTTTATCCGGTACAACGCCGGCTGGCTTATGGCGTCAACGATCCTCCAGAACGGGCTGAACATGTTTTGCCGCGTGAGATGCGCGAACAGCCTGAACCCCAGTACGACGGCGATAAAGCCCAGCAGAAACGAAACCGCAGACCAAAGCGACTTGACGATCAGCGCAATCACAAAACCTGCCGTGATGTACCCATAACTCGCCATAGTAATAAAAACGCTGTTTGCTATGGACAAGACCGACATGGCGATAATAGGCGAAATATCTAAAAAACCGCCTAAGCGCAACCCGGGAAACTGACGAAACCAGTCAAGATACGGGTCTGTTATAGCGCTTAACACCGCAACCGGCGTACCGTACCTGACGCCGCTAAACCACGTAAGCATGATTCTGATAAAAATGAGGAAAAGATACATGCTCGTGGCAGACGCCAATATATTAAAGACAAATCTCATAATTAATAATATAATGGTATAGTTTTGGATAGTCAAGGTTGAAACCGCCGGCGTTTTGTCTAGCGGCTGGAAACGGAAACGAAGAGGAATCTGGAAGTGATATGGCTTTTCGTCTTGAGGCTCAAATAGAGGAGCGTCCGCGGGGTATGGAGGGCGATGACGGGAAGGAAATCATCGCGGGCGGCGAAAAAAGACACGGCGGAAATCCAGCGGATCGCAACGGAATTATCCAGGCGGAAAGGGCGGTATGAAGATATGCGGAAGCCCTTGAGCGGACCGGTGGGACACAAAAATCGCCGGTCGGCCCGGACAGCCGGTTGATGACGGCCAATGGCAGAATGGAGGTTTGCCGCAACGTACAGACGACGGCGGACGCCAAAAACAAGCTGGCGGTGGAATTTGAAGCCGCCAACGAAGGGACGGACAATAATCAGATACGCCGATGGTTGAACGGACAAAAGCCTTGTTGGAGCAGACACGGCGGCCCTTGCCGCCGACGCGGGATATGGCGGTATGCAGGATATTGTTGAGAGCGTGGCCCATGGAGCCGCGCCGCATAGAGCCTGAACGGATTTTGACATTTGCGTTCCAACAGACAAGCCGCTGTCAGCCGCTGTGGTGTCGCACAAAGACGGCCGGCGCGTGTACATAGCCGGATGGAGCATTGTCTTGTGTCCGATGGGCAACATCCTGCATCCGGGATTTTACAAAAAACCTATAAAGCGGGGGGTGTTTTACAACCGGAACGCCTGCAAGGGCTGCGTCCGCAAATGCGCGGCGGAGAAGCGAGGGCGCCGCCATCAGGCGCCGATGACCGAGGAGGATTTCTCGAAATTATATGCTGACGCCGGACTGTTGATCAAACAAATACGGATTAGGCCGGACAGCGGGACGATCAGCCAACGGAAAAGCGTCGTTGAACATCCGTTTGGAACCATGAAGCGCGGCGTGGATGCGGCGTATTGTTTAACCAGGTGATTGCGAAATGCGGCGGGGAATTTCCCCCAACCTTTCTCGCCTGCAACTTAAAGCGGGCGATTGCTATACCGGGTTGCAAAGAATTAATGGAACGCCTGGCCGGATGGTTCTCCGCCGCTTGTCGCTTGCTAGAAAACCACACCCGCTTTCCATAATAATCTCAACTCCTTAAAGACTTAAAAGACAGCGTTTTGACGCGGCTCCGGCGGGCTTCCCCTGATTTGGGAAAGCCCGCGCCGCGCGCCGCGTCAGTTGACGACGATTATGGTTTCCTGGTCTTTCTTGCCCGCCGGAGTCCCGCTGCCGATTCTGATCGGGATGTAGCTCCCCATGCCCGCGCTCCTGCCGGTGGGCGTTCCCCCTCCATCAAGCTCGGGCTGGTCATCCGGGGCGTTATACAGCCCGTTCCTGATGGTCCAGTTGATTCCTCCAGAACCCGGGCC
>JAITIK010000187.1 GCA_031279555.1 Treponema sp.
GGACTACGACCGGGCGATTGCGGACTTCACCCAGGCGTTGCGGCTCAACCCGAACTATACCCTCGCCCCAAAAAATCTTGAAATTGCCCGGCGGTCGCGGGGGCGGTGAAAACCAGTGAAAGGCATGATGACAATTGCCGCGTAAGCGGCGCGTGTGGCGTTACCTCGGTATGACTTGCCCAGTCGCCCTGTCGTTGTCATGTCCATATTACCGCATACGCGGCGGGAACGCGGCGTGTTTCTCGATAAAACTGCGTCTGCCCGGAAGCCATCCTGCAACGGACGCACAGTCAGATTGAGGCCGTGAAGACGGCCTCGGGGAGACCCGTCCGCTACGCTCTGTTAATAATGTCTGTTCCATCATTCAAAGCGTATTTCCCGGCTATATCTGGATCGGCGTCAGGAATTTTTATCCCGGCAAGCGTTTCATCAGGAACAATTCCCGAATGGCTCGCAAGTTTACATGTATGCTGCGCCCTTCCAACATTTTTTATTCGCAGTGGAGTCTACTATCCCGCCTTGAAGCGCGGGGAGGTTCATTACCCTGCCGAACCTATGGATCGCGCTTGCCGCGCGAAGGCTCATTTTTTCAGCCATTTCAACATGGCGTTTTCGCATGACAGGGAGAAAATCGCTCATTCATTGTAATACAAGCGGCTGCGACAAAGGGATTTTCTCCATAGGGCAAGAAGACGTCGATTCCCCGTAGAATATTTCCCTTGGATATGGTATTATAGGGCATTATGCGAATATTGGCGAAAGATGTGGCTCAGGCGGCGCGAGAACAACAAACGGACGGCGTGTCTGGCGGCGGTGGTGAAGTTGAACTGAAAGGGTGGGTTCATCGTATCCGCGACATGGGAGGCGTCGTCTTCATTGTGTTGCGGGATAGATCCGGACTTGTGCAGCTTGTATTGGACAAGGATCCGGCGTTGACGCTTGAATCCGTCATTTCCGTTAAAGGTACGCCCGCGTTGAATGAAAAAGCGCCGGACGGAGTTGAAATCAAAGTGCATGCCCTTGAGACACTCGCCCGCGCGGCCGGCGATCTGCCGTATCAGGTGAATGGCGACCCCGGCAAAACCGGGTTGGAAGCGCTTCTGGACAACCGGGGTTTGTCCGTGCGCAACCCCAAAATCAAGGCGATTTTCAAGGTGCAGGCGACCATTATTGAGGCGTTCTCCGCATATCTGCGCTCCCGGGACTTCACCGAGATAAAGACTAGCAAACTCGTGGGCAACAGCACCGAGGGCGGTTCGGAACTGTTCGAGGTCGCGTATTTTGACCGCAAGGTCTATCTCGCCCAGTCGCCCCAATTTTACAAAGAAACTATGGTCGCAAGCGGCATGGAGCGGGTCTTCGAGGTTGCGCCCGCATACCGCGCCGAGAAGCACGACACACCGCGCCACTTGAACGAGTACGTATCCCTGGACGTGGAGATGGGCTTTATTGATTCCGAAAAAGACCTTATTGAGCTTGAAAAAGGGCTTTTGACTCATGTTTTTGAGGAAACGGCGCGAAAAAACGCCGCTGAACTCGCCTTGTGGAACGCGGTTGTTCCCAATGCGGACGCCGTGAGCCAATCCCCCACGGTAAGCTACGAGGAAGCCGTGAAAATAGCCGGCGCCGAATCCGCCAAAACCGGCGGCGGCCGCGTTTTCGACATCACGCCGGAAGCGGAGCGATTCCTCTGTTCATGGTCATTGCGGGAATATGGCTCTGATTTGCTCTTTGTCAACGAATTTCCCCGGCGGTACCGCCCATTCTACACCTATCCGCTTGACGCAAGCCGCACCATGAGTTTCGACGCCCTTTTCCGGGGGCTGGAGATCACCACCGGCGGCAGGAGGCAGCACGATTATCAGGCGTTTCTTGACGTTCTGCCTAAATTCGGCTTAAAAGCGGAGAATTTTACGAACTACCTAGACCTGCTTAAATACGGTTGCCCGCCTCACGGCGGCTTCGCTATTGGTTGCGAGCGCCTCACCGCTCGTATTCTGGGCATTGCCAATGTGAAGGAAGCCAGCCTCTTCCCCCGCGACCGCAGGCGGGTGGATCCGTAACAGAAGGCCTGTTGTATGCCGGATTCTCCTGCCGCCGCCACCTATCTCCTCAAACTTGGCGAACTCACGCTCAAAGGCGAAAACCGGGGCGGTTTTGAGCAAGTCTTGAGGCGCAACGCCCGTTCCTTGTTGAAAGGAACGGGCGCCCAACTCGTCGTTACGGACGGGCGGTATTTTATACACGCTTCTGAGGACGCTTCTGAAAAAATTGAATTCGCGCTGGATCATTTGTTCGGCATAACAGGGTGGGCTAAAACCCGTTTTTGCGAAAAAACCATTGAGGCGGTTTGCAAAGCGTGCGTTGAAGAAGCTCGCGCCCTCCTTGCCAACGACGCCGGCGGAGGCGGCGTTAAAACCTTCAAGGTGGAAGCGCGGCGCACGGACAAACGCTTCCCGCTCGAATCATACGGGATCATGGCGACGGCAGGGGATGCTGTTCTTGAGGCGATTCCCGCCCTAAAGGTTGATGTTCATAAACCGGATGCTGTCATCACGGTCGAGATACGAGAAAAAGCGTACATATATGCCGGCAACCGCAAAGGGTTGCGAGGCTTGCCGGTTGGAACCGCCGGACGCGGGTTGCTCCTCCTGTCCGGCGGCATCGATTCGCCGGTCGCCGGATTTTTAATGGCCGGGCGAGGCATGAGCATAGACGCGGTTCACTTTCACGCATATCCCTACACATCGAAGGAAGCCCGCGACAAAGTTGTCCTGCTTGCCGAAATACTGGGCGTCTATACGTTCGGCGTCCGGCTTCATATCGTTGGTTTTACCAAAGTGCAAATGCGCATAAAGGGAAACGCGCCCGCCGCTTGGACAACAATTCTCCTCCGTATGGCGATGATGGAAGCCGCCGAATCTATCGCCCGTCAGGAGCGTTGCAAGTGCCTCATAAGCGGGGAGAGCCTTTCGCAAGTGGCAAGTCAGACCATCGAAAACATCCGCTGTACCGAAAGCCGTACGACCCTGCCCATCCTGCGCCCGCTTATCGGCATGGACAAGGAAAGCATCACCGGCATAGCCGAAAAAATAGGCACGTATAAAACCTCTATCCTGCCATATGAGGATTGTTGCGTTCTGTTCAGTCCAAGGCATCCGACGCTTCGGGGAGATGTGGAGGAAGCGTCGGCGTATTACGAGCGGCTTGAAATAGGCTCGCTTATTAAGGAAGCGGCGCGGGAGCGGGATGAGGAAAACTGTTCGTTTGCGTGGCGGCGGCGTCCCTCTTGACAAAGACGCCTATCTCATTACAATAGTTTTGAAATGCGTCTTGCGCGCGGCGCCTATGGCGGTAGATTTTGGAGCCGGTCTATGCGGAGTCCCTCTGATCGCTGTGGGAGAGCGGCGCTTCTAGCTATTTAAAAAGAAAAAATTAACCGTGAAGGAAGGGAGGTGATTACATGGCGCACATTATTGTAGATGACAATGAACTCTTGGAAAAAGCCATCAAGCGTTTCAAACGCATGGTTGAGAAAGAAGGCATTATCCGTGAGTTCAAGAAGAGGGAATATTACGAGAAGCCTTCCACCATTCTTAACCGAAAGAAAAAAGCCTTTCAGCGCAAGCTGCTCAAGAAGTCCCGCAAAGGCAGATCGGAATATTAATGCTAAAAAAAGGGGGCGTATGCCTGTGCATTCTGTTGTTTTTTTCGTGCATAACGCCCCGGTCTAAAACATCCGGCTTTCTTGACGGCTTTATCCCGCATTGGCAGCCTTTTGAACAAGGCGTTGACATACTTGCCGGCGTTGTCAGTCGTCCGAAGTTGCGTTTTTGGGCGGCGCGTATAGACACGTCTCATCCTAATCTTGAAATCGTTATAAGTCCTAGAGAAGCCGTTGACGGAAATTTTGAAGCCAATGTTGTGCCGGCGTCCTCTGTTTCACGCTTTGTCGAACGCTTTGGCTGTATTGTAGGCGTCAATGCGTCGCCGTTTTATCCGGTCTCTGAAACGGAAGGGGAGAAGCGGAACGTCGTCGGGCTTACGGTTTCAAACGGCGTTGTTGTTTCCGCGCCCGTCGCCAGATACGACGCCCTTGTTTTCTACGCGGATGGCGCTATGGCGATAGAAAATCAAGGGGCGGCGCACGGTGTCAGTTCTATTTGGAACGCCGCTGGCGGGTTCTACGCCATTCTGAAAGACGGCGCCTTTATGGAACGCGCCGTATCTGAACAAGGCGAAAAACGCCATCCCCGTTCGGCGGCGGGCATAAACGGCGCCATCCTCTATCTTCTTGTCATTGACGGCAGGCAACTGGCGAGCGCGGGCGCCACCGAAGCGGAAACCGCGCTCATCCTGCAAAAACTCGGCGCCATTGACGCCATAAACTTTGACGGCGGCGGCTCAACCGCCCTTGCCCTGCGCTCCTGGAATCACGGCGTTTTCGTGGTGAACACGCCCGTTCATGGGCTTTTTCCTGGCAAGGAACGCGCCGTCGCCTCCTGTCTCGGCGTAAGAAAGCGGCGGGAATAGCCGCGCCAAAGGCGTCTGCGTCCGACAGGGCTCGAACCTGCAACAACCGGCTTCGAAGGCCGGGATTCTATCCAATTGAACTACGGGCGCGACATGAAGACGATTTTATTTTAGCGAAAAAAAGAGAACATTTCAAGAACAGCAGAGAGAAAAAAGGCTTCCGCACACGGGATTTCCGTGAGCCTTGGAAATAATTTTGGCGTTCTATTAGAAATGCGTTGCGCCTGCGCGTCATATTGGAGCGCTCGCTTGCTTTACAATTCCTGCTTTTTATCGTATACTTCTATGATATAATACGCTATGGCAATGATGACAATCCGCCGTTCACTGTCGTGGACTATAATCAGGTACATAACCGGAGAAATTCTCTTTTCTTTTTTTGTCTCGTTTCTTTTTTTCTTTTTCATCTTCTTTGTAAACCAACTTCTGCTCTTAGCCCAGAACATCCTCGCAAAGAAAGTGCCTGTGCAACAGGTGGCTCTGCTGATACTCTACGCGATTCCGCAAGTCATATCGCTGTCAGCGCCGTTCGCGTCGCTTGTTGGGGTATTGATGACCATAGGGCGGCTCGCTTCGGACAACGAGGCGCTGGTTATGCTTTCGTCCGGGCTTTCGTATAAGAATATTTTTATGCCGAGCCTTTTTATGGGAATCGTCATTTCGCTGGCGTCTTTCTTTACCAACGATGTGCTGATGCCGGCGGGAAGATTGGAGTATATGAAATTGTACCGGCGGATTCTCGCATCCACCCCGGCGCTGGAACTGGAAGCCAATTCGGTGAAACGGTACCGGGATACGGTGATCGTTACGGGAAATGTCACGGGGAATTCCATTGACAACATTTTTATCCTTGACAAAACCTCAGATGGCGAACGCAGGCTCATCATGGCGGAAAACGCGCAACTGCGGGACGCAGGCAAAGAGGGATTGAGCCTTGATTTGACCAACGCTTTTATTCAGTCGTCAAAAGAGGTCGCCAAATTCGATTACGATTACGCGTCGAGCGCCTTCCTGCGGTATTGGGTGTCTCAGGAGGATATGATACAATCGTCCGCATCCGCTGATCCGCAAGAAATGAGCTCCGTTGACGTCTACAGGGAAGTGGTCTCCAAGAGAATAGCGTTGCGGGTGGCGCTAGACGCTCAGTATAACAAAGTTTTGGGGCAGTCCCTTGACTTGGAAGAGAGTCTGAGGGAAGGCCCGTCCGGCGCGGCATGGAACAGGCGGGGGGCGATGGAGGCTGATTTTATAAAAGCATACGCTGTTGCGGCGAACATCAGAAAAGACCGGAGCTTGTCGCGGTACCTTCTGGAATTTTATAAAAAGTTTTCTCTGCCCTTTGGGGCGTTCGCGTTCGTGTTTCTGTCCATCCCGCTGGGACTGCTTGCGAAAAGAAGCGGTCAGACCGTAGGTTTTCTGGTGGGAGTCATTATTTCTGTTGTCTATTGGGTGTTTCTTTTCGGGGGACAGTCTTTGGGGTTGCGCGTCGGTTACTCGCCTTTCTGGACTATGTGGTTTCCCGATATTCTTACTATGGGCATAGGGCTTGTCCTGTGCATAAAAAGGATCCGCAAATGATGACATTGGACAGGTACCTGGCGCGGCAGTTCATGCCGATCTTCATTATCGCGTGTTTTATGTTTGTGATGATCGTCATTCTGCTCGATCTTTTCAGCAATTTAGGGCGTTACCTTAATTATGAAGTTTCGATCCAACAGATGCTCACGGTTTCATATTACTATATTCCCAAGAGTTTCTCCTACGCTCTGCCGGTCTCCCTCCTGTTTTCCGCAGGGTATACGCTCGGCGATTTATATGGAAGAAACGAATTGACGTCTGTGTTCTCGTCGGGTATACCGTTCTGGCGCTTTTGTATGCCCTTGATCGTCATAGGCGTCCTGTCCTCCTTTTTTATGTTCCATTTTGACAACGACGTGGTGATTCCAACATTAAAGATGAAGAACGATCTATCCCGAAAATTGCTTCATCAATCAAATGCATCGGAAAACAATTCCGACATTGTTGTCAAGTCCAGGGGTGGCGCTCTCATCTATTCGGTTGATTATTACGATTATACCGCGCAAATTCTGGAGGGTGTGAACATCATTGAGCAAAACGGGGACGGCTCTTTTTCTTCGCTGGTGCGCGCTCCCAACGCGGCGTGGAACGGCGAATACTGGGAGCTTTCCAACGCCATTGTGTACCGGTGGGAAGACGGCTTTTTGCGGGCGAAAAACCATCCCGTTACCGACGATTACCGGGAAAGCCCGGATACGTTCCGAAGGAGCGCGGTGAAAGCCGATGAACTGTCCGCAAAAGAGGCGGCTTTTCTGATAAAAGACCTCAGGGCGGCCGGATTGCCCTTCGTCACGGCGGAAGCGGATTACTATCACCGCTACTCGTTTTCATGCACTTCTTTTGTAGTGGTGATCCTCTCCATGTCCATGGGCGGACGTTTCAGAAAGAACATCCTGCTTATGACCCTGCTGTCAAGCCTCGCTGCGGCGACGGTTTTCTATGTGATGGACATGCTCGCCATGATGATGGCAAAACTGAGCTATATTCCTCCTTTTGCGGGCGCATGGTTTCCAGTGTTCTTCTTTGTGGTCGCCGGATTTTTTCTGATGAGAAGCGCGAAAACTTAAGTGATAGTTTTAAAACAGCTTCTTGTTGAACGCCTTTTTTTGTGATATGATACTAAGAATGTTATGAAACAGTTTTCTTTCGATTTGGAAAGCATACTTGATATCAGAAAGCATCACGAACAGGAGGCGGAAATCGCGCTTGGCAGGGCGGTGGGGGATCTGACCCGCATAGAGCGGAACATAGCCGCAGTCGCCAATGAGAAAGCGCGTGTATCACTGGAGCGGTTCGCGCTTGGTTACGGAGTCGCTGAGCTTCTGACATTTGACCGGTATGTACAGAGGCTTGACGCCACAAAGGAACGCTTGATTAAAGACGCCGCGCAAGCGGAAATCAAGGTGGAAGCCGCCAGAGAAGTCTATCTTGAAGCCTCCCGCAACCGCGATGTGTTGGATAAAGTGAAATCCGATGAGGCCGCCACATACCGGAAGGAGATTTTTAACGAGGAAGCCAAAATTTTGGATGATATTGCGGGAAGCGTATACATAAAACGGCATTCTTTAGAGGGAAGCCATGCGTAACAGGAGCAGAAATATTCTCAACACTGCGGGCGCCGCCGCAAGATCAGCGTCAGGCGCCGGATTGATAGTGTACCATTGCCTGCTGGTTGCAGCCGTTCTTTTGGCGCTGACAATCGTCTCCGTAACGGTGTACACCGTTATTTCAAGAAATTTTGCCAAAGGCAAACCGGTGTACACGCTTCCCGAAAAGGAGCCGTCCACGCCGGACGTTTCGGCGGTGGAGGACAATATTTTTTCCGCAATAGGGCGCATACGAACCTTTACCGCAGACAATCAAACGGTGATAGTATCCATAGCTTTTCCGTACAATAGGGAAGACGTTCCCTTTACCGAAGAACTCGTCTCAAAAATCACGGACTTTAGAAATCTCACATTTACTTTTTTCAACAGCCATCTGGCTGAAGAGTTGCGGAACATGGGCGAGGACGCAGTGAAGGCTGAACTGTTAGGCCAATACAATGGCGTCTTGAAGCTGGGGCGCATACCTCTGTTGTATTTCAACGATTTTATGACGCTCGAATAGGGACGTCCAGCGAACATTTCTCTGTATCCAAGTCATCATCGCTCAATTCCGGCAAAGCGGGATCCCGGAGATACCGGTACGAAAGGGCGTTGCCATAGATGCCCCAAGCCTGACCCCCAGCCCAGATTGCGAGTATGACTTGGCGTTGCCGCGGGAGCCGTTGTTATCCAAGAAGCCGTTGACTATGCTCTCAAGAACGGCTTCTATTTTAGCGTCATCAATGAACTGTAAAATTTTTTGTCTAATAAGCGTAAGGTACATTGCGCGTTGCGCCGTGGATATGCGGCCCCTTGACATGCCCGCCGGTTTCGATTACCATTATATCCAACGTTTGAAGGCGTTCCACGCGCCCGCCGTTATGAAGCCGGCGGAGCGGTTTTTGTTGTATCCCCCATCGACCCGCGAAAGACGAACTTTCGTTTCAATCATCTGTCAGACAGATGTCAAAACAAGACTCTATTAAATGAATGAGGAGGCGCATAATGCACATGGCTGATGCGTTAATTTCCCCGGTTGTCGGGGGTGTGATGTGGGCGGTTTCCGCTGGAGCGGTCGCCTATTCAGTGGCGAGCGTTAAAAAGACGGGCGTGGAACAAGAAACCGCTGAAGGCGGCTCTGTTGAAAGCGGCGGAGGGCTTGCCGGGAAGGTGAGCCTTATGGCGATTGCCGGCGCGTTTGTGTTCGCCGCGCAGATGATCAACTTCACCATACCGGGAACCGGTTCAAGCGGGCATATAGGAGGCGGCATCCTGCTCGCCTGTCTTTTGGGGAGCAGCCCGGCGTTGCTCGCCATAACAAGCGTACTGGCGGTGCAAGCCCTTTTCTTTGCGGACGGCGGATTGCTGGCTTTGGGTTGCAATATATTCAATATGGGCGTCATTCCCTGCCTCTTTGTGTATCCGCTGGTTGTCAAGCCCTTGTTTCAAAAGCAACGCAAGGAGCGGCAGGGAGGGGCGCTCAAGCGGTTCACGCCGGCGGGCTGCGTTCTTGGCGTCATGATCGCCCTGCCGCTTGGCGCGTTCTTTGTGGCGTTGGAAACCCTTGCATCCGGCGTCACCGTCCTTCCTTTTTCCACGTTTATACTTTTAATGTTGCCGATTCATCTGGCGATTGCGGCGGGCGAAGCCGTGGCGACCGCTCTGGTCATCGCGTTTGTCGCCGCGAACAGTCCGGAAATTATCGAAGGCGCCATTTCCGGCGCCGGCGTTTCAAAAACGGGCGCTTTCAAGAGAGTTGTCGCTGTTCTGGGAATATGCGCCCTCATCACGGGCGGATTGCTGTCTTTGTTCGCATCCAGCCACCCGGATGGACTGGAATGGTCTATTGAGAAGATTACCGGTTCTACGGATGTGGAAGCGGAAGGCGCGGTGTTTGAACGCGCCGCGGCGTTGCAAGACGCGGTCGCTTTTATGCCTGATTACGACTACCGCGCCGCTGAGGAAGAGGGCGCCGGAACAACGGCGGCGGGCATTGCCGGTTCCCTTATCACCTGCGTCCTCGCCGGCGCTGTAGGCGCGGTATTGTATGCGGTGAAGAAACGCGGCAAGCCCCAAGTCGCATGAGCGGCGCATGGATGCGGTATGAACGAGAATTTTGACATGACGGCGGCTGACGGCGGCGCGGACAAGAGCGGCCTTTTGTACCGCCTGCATGCCGGAGTGAAAATCGCCGCGACCTTTGTGTACATCGTAACGGTTATGTCCTTTGACCGTCACGCCGTGGGGCGGCTGACGCCGTTCCTGCTATATCCCGCGGCAATCGGCGCGTTAGGAGCGGTTCCGGTTTCGGCGAGCGTCAGACGGCTGTTGCCGGCGTTGCCGTTCTGCGTTTTCGCGGGCGTTTCAAACCTATTGTTTGAACGGGAGACCGCGTTTGTCATCAATGGCGTCGCCGTTGCGTACGGCGCGCTTTCCTGTTTGTCGCTTATTTTCCGCGCCGTACTATGCGTTGAGGCGCTCATACTTCTTACGGCGACAACGCCGGTATATGCCGTAACCGCGTTGCTCCGGCGTTCAGGACTGCCGTCCTTTTTGCCCATGCTGTTTGAAATGACGTGCCGGTATATTGGCGTACTGGCGGCGGAAGCGCGTTCTTTGCGCGTCGCTTACGCTTTGCGCGGAGGGAATCAGCGGGGCGTTGACCTACGGCATATCGGCGGCTTCATCGGTTCGCTCTTTTTACGGAGCGTGGCGCGGGCCCAGAACATCGGCAATGCGCTGAAGTTGCGCGGCTATGAGGACGCCTTGTCCTCTCCGGCGAAAACAACGCCCAAGCCGGCGCCTGCCGCGTTTGCCATACGTGGCGCGGCAGCGTCTACGGCGTTTTTATGCGCGGTGTGTTTCTCCTGCGCGATCTTCCGGTTCATTGATGTCCCTCTTCTTATTGGAAACCTATGGTACGGCTTGTTCAGGTGAGCGCGTCGTATCAGCCGGCGGCGGCTGCCGGCTACGCAACCGAGGTTGATCGCGTTCTCAACAATATAAGTTTTCACATAAAAAAAGGCGAGAGCGTCGCGCTTATAGGAGCGAACGGCGCCGGAAAGACGAGCCTTTTTCTTGCCCTCGCCGGTATATTGCCATTGACGGGAGGCTCCATTTTTATTGACGGCGTCGCGCTTTCCAAACGCACCATAAAGACCGCGCGGCGGAAAATAGGGTTTGTGTTCCAAAATCCTGACGACCAGTTGTTTATGTCCCGCGTATATGACGATGTTCTTTTTGGGCTTCTCAATATTGGAGTTGCCGAAGAAGAAGCCCATATCCGCGTACGAAACGCGCTTGCAAAACTGGGCGCCGGGCATCTGGCTGACCGCTCTCCATTCCGTCTTTCAGGCGGCGAGAAACGCCTCTGCGCATTGGCGGCGGTTCTTGTGATGGAACCGGAAATCGTGTTCTTTGACGAGCCGACCGCTTTTCTCGATCCCAAATCCCAGCGCGCGGCAAGCGAGGTTATACAGGCGCTGCCGCTTACGAAACTGATCGCCACCCACGATCTAGCCTTTGCCCGGACGCTCTGCGACCGCGCCCTAATCCTGCGTTCAGGATCTCTTGTCGCGGACGGCGACCCGGCGACGCTTTTTGACGACGCCGGAAATATGTCCCTCTGGGGGTTGTAAACGGCTGCGCGGTTGCGTACGCAAAGACGCTCCCGCCGGATGGGAATCTGGTGACTTGCAAAATAATCCGGTATTTGCCGCCCATCGTTTATACGCAAGAGTTTCCGCATGAATTTCAGGCGCAAGGAGCGATAGAGATGTCAAGACTAGGTAGAGATTGTTCATAACGCCTTATGTCTCCCAAACTCCATGAAAAGTCAAAACGATGAATTTTATTTTTAGCCGCACTTCACGAAATATCGAAATTCGGGACCATAATCAAAGAGGGCTTGCCGAAGTGGACGCGCTTCTTGAAAACGGCGAGTACGCTATGGCGGTGGAGGTGAAGACCCGCCTGACTGCCGATGATGTGAATGACCATCTAAGGCGGATGGAAATATTGCGCCGCGTTGCGGACGAGCGCGATGACAGGCGGAAATACCTCGGAGCCGTTGCGGGAGCCGTTGTTGACAAGAAGGTCGCTGACTACGCTTTGAAGAGCGGGTTTTATGTCATTGTCCCTTCCGGAAAAACGGTTGAGGCGCCCGAACCTTCTAATCTGCGGATATGGTGAAGCCCCTGCGGGCGTTTGGCTGGCCGCTCTCCGTTCCGTCTTTCAGGCGGCGAAAAACGTCTCTGCGCGTTGGCGGCGACCCTTGTGACGGAGTGGGAATCTGCCGGTTTGCAACGAAAGAACGGGAAAGAGGCATAAAAAAGCCCTTCGCAGTTTTCAGCGGAGGGCTTGCCGACTCATCCATTCAACAAGGCGGATTTTTACGCATGGGGTTTCGCCACGCTTTTCATTGTTGTCTGGAACTCATTACCGCCGCCCACTCCTGGCTTCCAGCGGGCTGTCCTGTTACATCGCCCGGTTTTCTGTTTTCTCCGGGAAAGAGCGGGAAGTGGGCGTACATGAATGTCCACGCATTCTTGCTCCATTTCCACCGCAACGGTCCGTTTTCGGCCTCGCTGGCAGATTCCGGGGTGGAGCCTTCTATGAAGTGGACGTATGCGGCTGCGGTCAATTCCCACGTCACCCAATACCAGCCGCCGACAGCGGCGTCTTTCGTCATAAGCCGTATCCCTTTATAGTCGCTTTCGTCCCAACTGATGGGGAAACCGGGCGTCATGTTTTGACCGGGCAGCGTAGAGTCTCCGCCCCGCACCCAAATCTGCACAATCTTTCCGTCTCCAAGATTGTCTTGCGGAGAAATTCCCGCATAGATAAGCGCGGAACGGTATGCCGCCTCATAAGCGGTTTCCTCTTTGTTGTCCTTTTTCGCAGTCGCTCGTATTCCATATTTGAAGCCGCTGGTTTTATTGGATGCGTTTCCTAGCGTCAATGCGCCAGTATATGATAAATCGGCTGTTGTAGGCATAACAATTTCCGCTGCTGTAGGAGGAGTAGTTTCAGAAGTCTTGATGGCGGAGGTTTCGTTGTCATTCACAGTGTAGTTGATTATTGCGTTGGGCGTCCGGCAATCAATACGCAGACGGGCGGTGAGAGGCTGTTCGGCGACTATTTTGTTATAAGGGTAGGTGATTTTGTATGCTTGTACCGCTCCAATCGAATTCGCTGCTGCTGAGGTTCCGCCTTTCACCCAGTAACCTGTAACTGAAACAGCCCCCTCTGCATTGGAAGCAACTACAGTTCCGCTGTCCGCCTTTTGGAAATACTCGGTAAGTGGCACATAGAACATCGCCGCCCAACCTGTGACTAGAACGACGGCGCTTTTCTTAAGGAATATATCTTGATTAGTATATTCTTGACACCCATCTGGCAACTCACTCCATGAAACTCCAACTGTATTATCATTTGTATCATAATAATATTTGCTAAAATCTTGGGTTTTATTATTTATTGACGTTAGTATCCATTCATTTGAATTATCGCTGGCACTTAAGCTGGTTTTAATAGTGGAATATGTCCTTACAGCAACATCAAGCTTTATTCCCACCTTCGCATCTGCGCCAAGACTAATAGCACGCCATCCATTGCCGGTTTGAGTAGAAAACTCTTGTAAAAGACCAGTTGCATAATAATCTTGCACATAATTCCAATCAGTCAGATCCTCAGGTTGGGCAAAACTGATTGTGGGATTTGTTATCCAATGGGGATTCCCGTAAGCAGCTTTGTCGCTATCAGGCTTTTCCGTCAACGTCCCTTTCCCTTTCTCAACGCGAATAGTAGGCTTTTCCACACCCGGATAGTAAAAAGTGGAATTGTGGGCGGTGTTTTCGTTGCCAAATGAATCTTGGACAATGCCTTTGTCAAAGCTAAACCCGTAGTCCGCGCCCTTGACTTCAAGCGCATACGCATCTGCAAGCTTTATCTTCAGTTTTCCCTTCGCGCCGCTGTTTTCAAGCGTTGCGAAACTCGAACCCACGCTCATTGTTACAATATGGGCGCTCGCTGTGTTCCGCAACAACCCGACAAGCGTTGTGTTGTCAGGCTCTATCTCATACTTCAACACGTACTTTCCTGTTGTATCCGCGTTCCCATTTGAATCAGCGCCGTTTGTCGTGTAATCGTAGTAACTGGACAATCCGGGAGCGTGTCCCGCCAACTCATTGTACCGCTGGCTTGTCATAACCGCCGGCGCATAGTAATTCTCCTCGCTCTGGCTTATCGTGATGCTCCCGCTTCCCTTGTAGATGTTTTTGTTAAACTCAAGAACAAGATACGGACCGGAGGGATCAAATTCCGCCCCCTCAAACGCAAGAGGGCTCGTGTCTATGGTCAGCGATACGTAAGCTTCCAGCCCTCCGGTGGAAAAGCTCGTTGGAATTTCGCTTATACTTCCGCCGTTGACAAACGCCGCGCCATTTGCGTTAAAAGCCGTGACCTTAAGCGGATTGGCGTTGTCTCCACTCGCTACGGTGTACGTGAATACAAGCCTGTTGTTGGAATAGGACGTGTAGTTTACGGTTTTCCCGCCGCTTGTGGCGTTCACCGTGATAGTCGGATTGCCGCCCATTACTGCGGCTATATCCCTGGTGAGATTAAGGTAAATCTCTATCGTCTTGCCGGTTGAGTAATTTCCGGAAAACGTGTCCGTCGTTATGTTGCTGAAAAGCGGAAGCTGTGCGCCCAATTCCATCGTCACCGTAATGGTTGAAGCATTATCCGAGACATTGCCGGCTTTGTCCGTCTGGCGCGCGGTTATGGAAAACGTCCCGTTGTAATTAAAAGTCACGATCCCCGTATATGTCGCCCAACTCGCGCCGTTGTCAATGGAGTACTCCGCCTTCGCGTCAGTCTCGACGCCTGTCAGAATGAAAGACTGCGCCGTGTCATAAACGCCCGCGTTAATGCCGGCAATGGAAGGAGGCGCGGGCTTGGCGGTGTCAATTGCCAGCGTTTTATCCAACGCGCCGCTGTTTGGAAGTCCGCCTGCCGCCTCAAAGACATTTCCGCCCTTATCCGTAATGGCGCCGCCGTTGAGAGAAAAAGCCGTTATTGCCAACGCCGAAACGTTCTCTCCGTTTGTGATAGTGTACTTAAACATGAGGGAATTCGATCCCATAGCTCTCTCGTACACAGCGCTTGCAGCTTGGCCGCTGTTCAAAGAGAGGGCGGGCGATCCGGCGACCTCAACGTCTTCGCTGAACACGGCTTTCAGGTATATTTCATTGCCCGCGTTGTAGTACCCCGCGCTGGTAATCGCGGTTACAGAGGAAAGCGCCGGCTTCACCGTGTCGATTTTGATGCGCTTTGAGGCGTTAAGCGCGTTTGAAGCCGTACGCTTCGCTTCAATCGCCGTATTATTGTAGATGAACTGCCCGTCGTTCATAGTGATGGCGGTTACGTCGAGCAGGCCCCCGTCATAGGCCGCAGTGTCCCCGCTATGGTCGGCTGGAATCGAATAGGTGAAATAGAATTTCTTGCTATCATCGCTCGTCCCGCTGTAAGACGCGGTTTGTCCGTTGTTAAGAGAAAGAGCCGGGGCGCCGGAAAGCGCAATGGGCAGGTTGAACTCAAGATATACCGGGATTTCGCCCGTGTTGTAAACGCCGTCCGGCTTGTCGCTTGAAATGCGGAGCAGTTGCGCCTGGCTTGTGGTAACCATGAAATTAGCCGCGGCGGAAACCGCATTTCCGGTCAGATCCTGAAGCTGCGCGGTTACAACGGCAATCGCCCCTGACAGAGCGTCCGCCTTTTCTGTTATCCATACGCCGTCCGCCCCCAAAGAAGCGTTGGTTGGAAATGCCGCGCCGTTCCATTTGACGGTGAACGCCCCCATTTTTGTCTTGTCCGCCCAAATGTTTGTGGAATCATCGCTCCACTTGCCCCCGACGGCCACCTTGTCCCCGCTTTCAAAAGCGGGGAGGATGAGGCCGCCGGAAATTGAGTAAGGCGAACCTGTTTTTTCGATTCCATCGCCGCTATACACATGTACGTTCTCGATTGAGAGCGAGGGCGGCGAGGTGTCGCCCGGCGCCGTCCATGATTTTACAAGGTATTTGCCGCTGTTGTCTTTTACGCGGAATATGAACATTTGATTCTTAAGCGGCGTCGCGGCGCTTATGCCAAGATCCGTGAACAAGTTGAATGTTCTCGAAAAATTTTTGACCGTGCGTCCGTTTCCTTTGTCGCCCGCGCCAAGCGGTATCTCATAGATGCGGTTTCCATCGGAATCAACGCTCCCGTCCGCCGCATCCCAGCCGGAATACGCGCTGCTCATGTAGAAAAGCTGGGATGTCGCTTGAGACGACGGCTTGATCCACACCATTTTCAACTCCACCGGGTCAGAGTCATCGTCCGCCGCGCCTGTTATGGGGAAATTTCCGGCTGAGTCCCCGAATAAGGGCGACGAATCGCTCAACGATGAGACCGTCACATTCGGATTCGATATGTCGACAATACTGAAATAACCAACCGCCTCATCGCCTTGCCGCCCGTTTTTATCCGTTGCGACCGCCACAATTTTGTAGTTTCCCGCATCGCTTGAAAGCGCCGGGATTTTCCAGTTGAAAGATTTAGAATCCCGCTGGTTGGAAAGCGTTATATGGAGAGTCGGGTCATTGGGAAAATTCTCGCTATTCAGCGGGTTTGCGGCGTAAATGGACGTCTCAACAATGGCGACGCCGTCATCGTCAAAAGCCTGTCCTGAAAAACTCCCGCCCGGATAGTAGGTGTAGTTTGCGATGGCGGAAATATCGGGCGAGGTGGGAATCTCCAGCCACGGCGCGTCAGCCGCCGGCTCGTACACAAACCAGCCGTGCGCATCCCAGTCCGGGGTTCCCTCATTTCCCGCGTTGTCCCACGCCACCGTACTGATCTTGAGATTTGTTCTTGAGGCGGGCAGCTTTTCCGCTTTAATCTCGACTTCTCCGTTGCGCTGCGCGTTGCGTCCGTCCTCGTATCCAAGCGTGGGCTGTACATCCTCATCATTATCGGTGTCGTAAGCCACGCCGCCGTCTTCTTTGTACAACACTATGCGCAGTTTTTTAACGGAAATGTCGTCCTCAATCCGCCATTTTATAACAAGGTCTCCGTTTAACAGTCCGCCGATTGCGTCTATGTCCCTGAGTTGGCGGGAGTCAAGAACAGATCGGTCGCTTGCAAGTTCCGGAAGAACGATGTGCGCGACCGGCGGAGATGCGTCGTAAGAAACCATAATCTGCGCTATGGAGTCCTTGCTTGCGTTTCTGTTTGAATCAGAGGCGGTTATGTCAATCGTATAGTTGCCGTCCTCGGAAATGTCATCTGGATTGATCGTCACCTTGAAGTGAATCACGTCCGTAGCGCCGCCCGTGGGTTTCCATTCCGCCTTATCGCTCGCCATTGGCTTCCACACGCCGTCTCCGTTGTGTTCCTGCCATTCGCCATAGAAGTTGCGCCATTGTTTGCTCGTTCCTTCCATTGTGATGACAAGGATCGCCACAGATGAATCATCCTGTATGGAGCCTTCAATCTCAATGCCCGAAACGCTCACCGGCTCCATAAACGCGGGTTTAATTATTGATAACACGGGACCTTTCAAATCGACCGACTCGCCTAGACCCTGTCGGCAAGAGAAAAAGACTGCGGCAAGCGCGGCGCCAATTATTACAGCCATCATCAACCTGAATTTGTTCATTTTTCTCTCCTTATTGAGTTTGTTCCCACTGCGTGTTTAAGCCATACGTACCGTATGTGCGCGTGAAATGCATGCTGGTTTCCCAATTAGGTCCATCTAGCGCAACGTAGTCAGCGGAGTTTACGGTCAGCCCGCATTGATACCACACAGACACTATTTCATAACTTATCCATATAAAATCTTTATAATCGGCCTTTTCCGACGTCCCTGTGTACGCATATAATATATACTTCCCGGTCATATCGTTGATTCTTAACGGGAAGCCCGCTATGTGCGATGATGAGCCATAGATAGTCGCGCCTTCCAGCCTAAAGTAGGCCTTGTCGGTCTGAAGCCTGTATATGATGAGACTCTTAAACACACCTTCGTATCCCGCAGTTGAAGGCGTAAAGCCTGATTTCGTAGCCTGCGCCGCCACGTAGTCCTTGCGGGCCGTGTAGAGAGATTCGTCCCCAATGGTTATTGGAGAGGAATATGATTGGGTTGGATTTATAACTGTAAGGGTTACGACGTCAATGTCAGGATTATCTACTGTTTGAACGGTGGTAAATGTTTCGTTTTTATTCGCCATTACTATCAGCGGCGAGCTTAGTCCATACATGATGCTGGCGCCCGGCGTTTCGCAGTCTATGCGCACGTCCGCTTTTGTAACCGCTACGGACGGATCATTCGTGGACTCCCTGTTCACGCGGATTACCGGCGCGGCGACCTTGTTCGACCAGAACGTATACGCCGCGTTTATTGAGGTTGGGCCTATTAAATTTGTCCGTATCGCTCGCGTTGTAGGTGGGAAAGGAGGGTGTAAACTCTGCTGGCGCCGTCATTGTCATTGGCAAATGTCCCCGCCGCGTCCTCAGCGGTTTTGACGGCCGCCGCGTCCGTATTTTGCAACGGCAGGGTTCTTATGCTTT
>JAITIK010000014.1 GCA_031279555.1 Treponema sp.
ACGACGAGCATAAAGACAGACACTTGCAGGGAAAAAAGAAAGATACCCGCCGCGTCCAGAAAGAGAGAAGCAATGATGATGGTTTTCACGGAAAACTTCTTTGAGACGTATTCGCAGAGGCTTGTACCGAAGAGAATGGCGAACAGTCCGCTTAAAAGCATAAGTTGCCCAACATTGGACTCGGCAATGCCGTTCTCCGTACCAAAAATCGGCATAAAGTAGTCTGTGAAGTTCAGAGACACCACATAGGGCAGGAGCAGGCAGAGTAGAGAGCATAAGACGACAGGCTTGCATATAAATTTTATCAGGGCGAATTTGTCTCCCTTCTTTTCTCTCGCGCACCTTATGTCATAAAAGTAATTCACCAGTTTTGAACGTATTGAGAAAACGACTATGCCGAGCAAAACTACAGAAAGCAGAGACGCGAAAAGGAATACGAAGCGGTAGGGGAAGAACTGAGCGATGATAGAGCCGAAAATGACGCCGACGTTCATGCCCGCGAGGTAGGAAGCGTTAAGATGGGCGAATCCCTTGTTTATGTCGCTTTCGTTTTTTTGCGACCCTATGATGGTGTTGAGAACCATCACTAATGATGCTCCGGAAAATCCAGAAAATCCATACCCCATCGACAAGAATATGATATTTCCCGCTGCGAAACAAAGTATGTTTCCTATCAGGAAAAGGACGGACGATATAAACGCTATACGTTTTATTCCTATCTTTTCGAGAATACCCGGCGCGATGAGGAGAGCCAGCACCGAGCCAATAACCTGCAAGATAAACGGCAGGGTAACAATCACCTCTTTAGGCAGACCAAAGAGGGGTATGTAGAGTTGTTCCGCATATATGGGCAGGATGGCTTTGTCAAAATTAGCCGCTAGATACATGAAAAAGATAGCGGATCTCAGTAATTCCGGATGAAACGACGCTGTCGTATTGTAGGTTTTCGCCAAATAACACAGAATAGCCTTGTGCAGCCGCGGTTGAAACTTCACCGGCTTGTCTTTGTTCTTGTTATAAGCGTCTGTTAGAAGCGAGATGATGGATTTCAGCGCGCTGGGGTTAACTGTCGAAGATTGCGACTTTTGTGTTATTTCGTTCTTATTTTGTTTGCAAGCGTTGAGAATGAGGATGAATTCAATCATAATCAAGAGAACCGCTATCATCGTGGAAATCACGATGAGCCCCAGTTGAATCACCATATCCCGTTGTTCTTTTTCCATGCTTTGCATATTGTAGCCAATTTCTAAGGCGGCTATAGGCTCACCGTTTGCGTCGAATACAGCTCCGCTGTTTCCAAACCATGTCCCGGAATTAGTGTGGACGACATCATAAACAAACTGTTTCGACTCGTAAGCCGCCTGGAGAAAACTATCCTCATATTCCCCATAAGGATAAAACGTGCCCAAAGCGTAATCCAAAACAAACATAGAGTATATCTGGCCGTTTCGTTCTAACCATATAGTAAAATAAACCTGGGTTCCCTCGAACTCCAGTTGTTTGAATATATTCCTGATGTATTCGAAGAATTCTTTGAGATCCTCATCGTCAAACTGCGATGGGGAGTCTATGGATTGTATTACAGTCAAATCTATGGAATTTGCGATGATTTTCAGCATATTTTCAAGGCTGTTTCCAAGATTATGATAATATTGTTTGTTCATTTCATTTACGATAAGCGCCGAAGAAATGCCCGCGCCCAATACAATACAAAAGGTTACAAGTAAAATGAGTTTGAAATTTCCCCCTAGTTTCTTTTTTCTTAAAAAACGCGCCGCTGAAATAAGAAACGACAGGAAAGCGATAGCGTCCAAGATGCAAAAGACAAACAAGACGATCCTAAACGCTATATCCCGCTTCGAGTAAGTATATGAGTCTATTATTTTAAATTCGCCATCCCGTATGACAAGCGTGTTTTCTTCGTTGAAGGATGCGTATATGATTCCATTCTTGTAGGCGATATGGTAATAACATCCATTTGGAGTAGAAAAAATGTTCGTTGTTTCCTCTGAAATAGCATCTATTTTATTGATGGCGTTGTTGATGATGTCTGTATAAATAAAACCGTTTCTCTCGTCTTGATCCGCCATGTACGGGAAGCGCCCATCTTTAGAAGGGATTGTAGTTATCAAACTGCCCGAAAAGCTGTATCGGAGAATAACGCCTGATTTTGTCGTGAATATGACTCGTCTTTTTTCTACGTTGATTCTGCAATACGCCAAATCGCGCAGAGCGTTAGGATACGGGAAGAATGCGAGCCGGTGAGTTTCCGATTTCCACTTTGTAGACGTCCATTCAAGATAAAATCCTTCGTGTTCAAGCCTCGCAACGTATAAAAGCTCGTCTGAAACAGCTATTCCACTTATTTTGCCTTTTGACAGGATGAAGTCTTCATTTATATATTGATATGAATACAATTCATCCAAAAATTTCCCTTCTGGAGAGTATTTCACCACGCGCTCTGTGTTTTGTTCCTTCACGCCGCCGAGTTCTATGTCGTAGATGTAAAGATTATTTTCCTCGTCTATATCCACAAATTGCGCGGAGGTGAAATTCGCGCCCGCGTCAACTCGGTATATCAGTTCCTCCGCGTTATTCAAGACAAAGACGGATTTCGTAGAATTGGCTGCGACCGCGATACGCTCGCCGTTGCCGTTTGCGTCTCCTATCATCGAGAGGGCATTGCTCACACGCCATGGGCGGACGGTGACATTTTCCTTGTTCAAAAAGAGAAAAACAGAAAGAGCCGCGCAAACGGCCGCTCCAATAATAGTTATAAGTTTCGACTTGTAATTCATAACGAATCTCCTTTTATATATGCGCAACGGTATTTACAGGCAAGCGTATGCCGTCCCAAATGCCGTTTGAAAAACCGCAAGCCTTCTTTTCCCATATCCGATCCCATAGACAGATATTCGGCGTTTGCGAAACACGTTTCCGCCATCTTATAGTAGAGGTATGTGTTAAAATCGGAAACAAGGGTCTTGGCGAAATAGAGAAAAACCCTCTCTTTGTCCAATCTTTCCCAGATGGCAAAACCGGCCGGCTTTTCTTCCACATACAGATACACGCCATCGTAGACGCCGCTGTCAAAGATTGCGGTCATATTTTCCAGCGCCTTCTTTTCACAGCCGCAGAACGCCGCGCATAACCCGCAGTTCTGTTGCCCGCACCATTGACTCTGCAACTCAACGCACAGGTGGACGTTCTCCTTGGCAATAGGCTGTAAAAAAACGCCGCCGTCAATCACGCACTTTCTTAGATGACGGCGTTTCTCCACATTCTCCTTGCCCGATAATTCCAACAGGTCGGATACGCGGTATATGTATTCGCTTCGGTCGTCCGTCCAGTCTGTTTGAATGGCGTATCCTTGTATGTTCATATACGCATCAAGGAGATGCTCTTCTATGGTATAGATTGCCAACGCATTTCCTGTCCCGCTTATCGCGTCCGCCAGCGCGTCGATAATCTTCTGCAAATATTCCGATTCTTTTTGTTCGCAGATTTGCGCGGGATGTATCTGAATTTCAAGCGGCCCCCCATTGGGCGGAAACCACACGCTGCAAAAATGACCGTGAATAACCTTGTAGAGAACGCTGTATACCGCTATTCCCCATGTACTGACATTAGCCGCGCTTAATTCCGTCAGCAAGGTGTACCCATTTATCCATTGTCTATACAATCCGATTTCTTCTGTTTGAGCGGGAATAAAGTTTTGCGCTGACAGGCGCCGGTATGTTTCCTTAAAATGCGGCGGAATATCGGGTTCTCTCTTTTCTATGTTCTGTTTCATCACGTTTTCTTGATATGCGCGCGCCGGCATTTAAAGGCAAGCGTGTACTGTAAAGTTTGTTTTCCCATATCCGCGCGTACCAGCGCATATTCGGGCGTCCCGCTTATATGGTTCGCTTCTCATCCATTCCACCCCTTTACGTCAAAACGTAACGATATGTTTGCGCCATAACTCATAAGCGCTTAAAAGGCGCTTGAAACGCCGCAGCCCTGGGTGCCCCATGTCCTCGCTTATGTTCATATATTCCACGCCGGTTACATGCTCTTTGAACATCATATAAATCAGATACACAAAGCCATCCTGAATGTTCGCCTTTCCAAAGTAGAGAAAACTGAGCTTCTCGCTTATCTTTTCGCAGATAATATACCCGGCAGGCTTTTCTCCAAGGTAGAGAAAGAGTCCTTTGTGAATCGTATCATCAAAAATATCAAAGAACGCCTCTATCGCTTTTCTTTCGCAACCGGTGAACGATTCGCAGTAGGCGCAATCCTGATAGGCGCACCATTCGGCCTCTATTTCGGCGCAGAGGCGGATATTGGCGGCGGTCATAGGACGGAGTGAAACGCCTTCCATAGCCGCAATCTTTTTGACCCGTTTCCGCTTGTAATAATTGACGGGCCCGGACAAATCGAGCAAATCGCTTGTCTTGTAGGCGTATTCGCTGTTGTCGTCAAAACAGACGGTTTCCACCGGGCCAAGCGATTCGTATTCGGGTAGAAAACGCTCCTCAACGAACTTGATTTGTAAAGCAGGCAGTCCGCTTTTGCGGCATAAATCCGCGAGGCGTTCGACTATGACGGCAAGCGGGTGTTCCGGTTTTTCCGGGGCGTGTATGGTGAAATAGACTTCTCTCCCTTCGTAAAAGAACACGGAGCAGAGATAACCGCGCATGACCTTGTAAAGTCCGAAATAGTTGTAATGCCACACGACAAACATCACCGCGCCCATTTCCTGTAATAAACTATATCCACTGTATGTTCTCAATAATGGATAACTCGTATCGTCAAGGGGTACAAACCCTTGCTCCTTGAAAAAATCGTAGGTTTTCTTATAGTGTTCAGTCAATTATTCCCATCCTTTGAGCCTGTACCAAACAGCGCGGGCGCGGCGGTTTTGGAAAGACGCGCCGCGCCCGCGCCCTCTTGCAACGCCCGGACGGGACGCTCCCGTCCGCCTTGCGCAAACGCCATGCGCCCGTGCGGGTGGAACGCTCCCGTCCGCTCCGCGCTTTAATCGCATCCCCGATGTTGACCAGGGTAATTTCCGTCTTCACTTCGTCCATGCCATTCTCCTTCATTAACAATTACATGCGCTTCCAGTATATCGCAAAAAAGATGCTGTGTCAGCCGCAGCCATTCCGCATACCCGCCGACTGCCGCCTCACAAGGGGGCGGCGTGGCAAGATTGTTCGCATCAAATAGCCCACACGCTATTTGATGCGGAACGCGGGAGCGCACCCACCCAGTGTGAACTCGCGTAACTGTAGCTGGCAGTACCAAACAGCGCGGGCGCGGCGGTTTTGGAAAGACGCGCCGCGCCCGCGCCCTCTTGCAACGCCCGGACGGGACGCGCCCGTGCGGGTGGAACGCTCACACCCGTGCGGGTGGAACGCTCGCGCCCATGCGGGTGGAACGCTCGCGCCCGTGCGGGTGGAACACTCACACCCGTGCGGGTGGAACGCTCGCGCCCGTGCGGGTGGAACGCTCGCGCCGGCCAGCGCCCGCTCTAGGAGGCGGTCGGGGTCGCTACGGTCAGCAGGCGGTCGAAGGCTGCGGTACGGGGGGCCTTTAGGGACTTGCCGCTCCCCACAAACTGCGTGGTCACTTCCAGCCGGTAGGTTCCCGCGGCCAGCGCCGGAACAACGATGAGGAGGTGGGCGTTCAAGTTCTCCACGATGTCCGCGGCATCCACCTTCACCCGCGAGCCGTCCGCCTCGTTCACGAAATACACGCCGCAAGAAGGGTCGTCACCCTCCACCTTCAGCTTGCCCCCGCTTATCTTCGCGTTGCGTCCCGGGGTCGCGAGGTCGTTGACACTGCCCGTCCGCACGTCCACCACTTCGGCGATGAAGAAGCTCGACTCCGCCTTGCCCAGAATGTCCACACCCACCATGCTCAACTCTTTGCGCAGTTCCGCGCCCTGCCGGAACTCCACCGCGACCGTGTGCTTCGCCGGGTCGAAGGCTTCCGTGGGGCTTGCGAACACGCCCTTGATGTGCGTCGACGCGTTGTACCAGCCCGTGTTCACCGAGAAGCCGTCGCAGAGCCGATAGGCCATCTCCTTGTGAAACAACGCGACCGCGTGTTCCATCGCCGCCGCGTTGATGTCCGCCCCGCCGCGATCCACCGCCGATTGGCAGATGTCCCGAACGTTGAGCGCCCGCTCCGCGCTGACCCGCGCCATATAATCGTTGTGGTCGTCCGTCAGCAGGTTCTCATAGAGCCACGCCTTGATTGTATGCAATACCGCCATACGTATCTCCTTATTGCGTTTGAGTGGGTTCCATTATCGCTTATTTTCCTATGCTATTCAACCCGCCGGCCGGGATTTAATCCCCCCGTGGTCTGCGGCGGTTGGATTCGGTAACACTAACGATACATGGCAGCAAACTGGTTTGCTATGCAAACCTTCACAGTTACATAATTTCCTTGCAGTCGAACCAAGCGCCGCCGAGCCCCGCAGACAAGGCTACGCTTGCAAGATAACCCGCCGCTTGCGCTAAAGAGGTAAAAAGCGTCAGTGGGATAAAATCGTCCGAGACTGTGGGTACTATGACGCCTGAAATTGTTATGCTCAATCCAGACAAGACGACGGGAACGGTGGAGATGCCTCCGTTTACCATTCTGTCAATCAAATTCGCGAAATAACCCGAAACAGATAAACAGGGGACGGCCGGGCCGACCCTGTTTATTTTACGGTGTTCGCTTGAAATTTCAGATAAGGAGAATCGCATGAAAAAAACAATGATTTTATTGCTTGCGGTAGTGATCATCGCAGGCGCGGGGTTTGCCCAGGAACTGACTTTTTCCGGGGAAGTAAAGTCCGGTGTGTATTGGGAAAACATGAAGGAAGGAGATGGCGAGTCCAAAGATACCGCGCAATTGGGAAACAACGATGACGCCGGTTATCCCGGGCCAGGCCGAATCCGGTTGAACGCCGAGTTGAAGAAGGCCGCCATAGGCTTTAAGGTCCGTTGGGAAACATCGGCGTTTCAAAACAACATAGCGCCCAACTGGAGCTATGCGTACGCTTACGGCAACTTTATAAATGATCAGATCAAACTTTCAGCCGGCAAACTGGGCGATTCGCCATGGGCAACCGGCGGTTATGAAATCAACTCGTCCTTGGACGACGGCAAGGCGGGCCTCCGTACGGAGGTCAAACCCGGTTTTCTTCCCGGACTGAATCTTGGTTTTGTACTGAATGAGGCTGACGCTACACTGGGGCAGGCCGATAAAACAGTTGAAACCTTGCTGGGAGAAACAATAATAGGCGTGTCATATGTTCACGAATTTTTTGAAGTGCGTTTCGCGTACCGGTTTGACAGTAAAAATGACATGAACCTCTTGAAAGATGAGGGGAGCAAATTTGTATACCGGGTTGAGGAAAAGATTTTGAATAACTTCGTGCCGGGACTTTCGGTATGGGCCAATGGCAAATATGACGGACTCGCGGCGGAGGAAGAGGGCGTTACCAGAATGGTCAACTGGGTGTATCTACAATATGCTTCCGGCTCTTTGGATACGCAACTCCGTATGGGTTTTGACTTGGGTTACAAAAAATCCGTGTTTACCATAAAGCCCGTGGTTTCCTATAATATAACCGATATTCTGACACTGAGGCTTACTTTTCAATACGACAAGGACACCGGTGAAATCGCCATACCTTCTCCGTACACCACTCTGGCGGTTGAGCCTTTGGTTCGCATCAACTTCGGCCCCATGTATGTTGATTTTGCTTACGGATACAACAGCGCCTATACCGCAGAAGACAGGGTAAAGACTACCCATTACGCAAACCTACGCTTTGTCTATACATTCCAATATCCAGCGGGAACCAAAACCTTCCGGTATCACTGGAAGGTTTTGACATTTAGAGGCGGAAAATAGATCAAAGAGAGAGAAATGAAAGATAAACCGCCCCATTGCAGAGCGCTAAACTTGACCCACAGAATCATACGAGGCGCTCCCGGCAAGCTGACAGGATATGCTTCATCCCTAGAATTTTCGGCTTTTTAGAAGACTATAGCGCAAATATGAGAAAATTGTGGGTCAACTTTAGCGCTTGTGGGCCGGGAGACTCATTCCGCAATCGCTATATCCCTATTTCTTTTCAAACATGAAGATGCTCGGCAGAGTCGGATTTTCCAAGCGTTTTTTGGTTTCCGCCAGGGCGTTTGCGGCGCAAGCGTCCGTTGGATCCGCGTTCACGACCTGTTCAAAGCGCGCGTATGCGGTCTTGTATTCTTTGGTGTGGAATTTGCGGACGCCGGACTCGAATACGAGCTTAGTCGCCATACGCCGTTTGCGGACGCCGGCCGGCAAGGCGTCGAGCATGTCAAACACTCCGACCACTTCGTTAACTCCGGACGCCTGAGTCATGCCGATAAACCGGTAATTGAACTCCTCTTCATATCCCGCTATTTGATTCATGGTATCGTGGGTTACGAGCATACCGGACTTCGTCTGCTTGGTGAGAGACTCCATACGGGAAGCCATATTGACGTTTTTTGATATGACGGTGGTTGACAGCCGCTGGGTTTCGCCGACAATGCCCATCATCACAGAACCGGAGTGAATCCCTACGCCGATGTTTATGCCGTCAACTCCTATCCTTACCTTCGTCTGTTCGTCCAGAACCAGTTTTTGATAGAGCTTCACTCCGGCGCGCAACGCGTCAATCGCATTGTCGAACAGCACCATCGCCGCGTCTCCAAGATACTTGTCCACAAAGCCGTTATGCTCATGGAAAATAGATCCCGCAATACCGAGAACCTTGTTGATGAACATAAAATTTTCCTTGGCGTTCATCATTTCAGAATTGATTGAAAAGGAGCGTATGTCGAAGAAGAGAACCGTCAGATTGCATTGAATGTTGTCGCCTAATTTCATACTGGTAATTTCCGACACGCCGAGGTGTTCCATGAATTGGAACGGAACAAAACGTATAGTTGATTCGTTTATTCTATGGATGCGGTCGAACTGGTTTTGCAGTTCCTGCGCCATGAAGTTCAAGCCTGAACTCACTTTGCCAAGCTCGTCCCGCGCCTGGTAGTTCACCCGCGCTTTGTAGTTGCCGCTGGCAATGTTTGACAGGATGTCCGCCACGGACGCGAGTTGTTTCACCACAATAGACAGAACGATCGTAAGCGCCGCAAGGATGACGAGGCACGTGACCAGTACGAAGAGAGCGACTTGTTTCTGCTGTTGGATGTCGTTGATTTGTTGCGCTATCATATCTATGCCTATCTCAAGCATACCGGTTATTTGTCCCTTGCCGTTATAAATGGGCGCTTGGGCGCAGTACCATGTTCCGGTGCTTAACGTGTAGAAAAACGCCACAGGCTTTCCGCTCATAAACTGATGGTATTCTTCGGATGTTTCATCCAAATATTCCGCAAGTTGCAATAGACATGGCTCGCCGGTTGAAAAAAGCGCAGAGTATTCAAAATGCTTTCCTATATAAATCGCCGTATAATAGACCTTGTTCCAGTCAGCGTCAATGGTCGCGCCGATTCTTTTAAGAGACGCCTCAAGCCGCTCATACGCGGCGCTCGTATAATCTTTTATACTTTTCAGGCTTTCCACCTCATCGCCGTTTATGAAATTCGCTGAAAGCATTGCCGTTGATTTCAGTTCGCTGAGAATCTCGCCATGCAGACGTTTTGACATCGCGTTGAAGACAATTAAGTAGAGGGCGATTAAGGCGATAATCACGATAGGCGCGATGACAATCGTCTGCTTGATGAACAAAGATACGTAGCGGTCGAATATGTGGACAAATAGGACGTAAATTCCTAAGAAAAAAAAGATAATGCCGAATAGGAAAGACAGTTGGATGGCCGCGATAAAGGCGCGGCGCCACACCGGGAGCGTAACGCCGTTTTCGTAGGTATGGAAAACCGCGCCGTCGTAATACCAGACCGTTTCCCCAAACGCGCCCGCGAATCGCTCGTTGAAAAAGCCGAAGTTTTTTAGTTTTGGCGTTTCACCCTGCTCTCTCAATACATTGAAAAAGCTTTCTGGCAGGGCGGGCGCAGCTTCCTTCATAGCGCCGTCATTGTCATCGCCGTTAAGCCGGTAGATGATCCCGGAAACCACATCAAAGAATAGAATGTCGCCCTTGTCGTCGTAATTTAAGTACCAAGGAATGACGCCCCCTTTTCCTGGAGAAAAGTCAAAGGACGCCTGTTTGACGGGCTGGCCCCCATTTTTCACGGCATACATATCTCCATCCAACGTCGTGTATATGAAGTTCTGAAAGTCTTTCACCATTAATTGGATTATGGCGTACCCGTATCCCGCAAAAGCGCTTTTTGTCAATTCTTTCCGTTTCGTGTCGTACCGGTAGAGGACAGCCTCTTTTTTCTGAACGTACGAAAAAGTCAGGATCGAGTTTTCACAATGCAGGGACCCGAATTGCGGGAATGTATACATTCTGTTGGGATCTTCTTTCTCATAGGGCATCTCAAGGATAGTTTTTACTAATTCACCCTTTTTGTTATATGTGACGATAGCGTCTTTGATTTTTGCGTTCTCGTTGTAAGCGATCTTCATCGTGTGCGCGTAGAGATTGCCGTCTTCGTCTACGGCTATATCGTAAATCCTGGTGTAATCCTTGATTTTATCTATGCTGATGGTATAATTGATATTGCCTTGGGGCGTCATACACGTGAGCCGGAACGACCCTGAATCGACGACATATACATTTCCATCTTTCTCGTATTTAGCGAAAGCCACTTCGCTAAAGGCTGTTTTCCTTTGGAAAACAGGAGACTTTAAAGTCTTAAAATTAAAAAGACATATACAAACGCAAAATACAAATACAGCAATGGAAAGAATAAATATCTTCAGCGCTCTATTTTTGGTCATCATACTATTAATTATTCCTTTTTAGGAGGCGATCCACAAAGCGTGATG
>JAITIK010000077.1 GCA_031279555.1 Treponema sp.
TATAATTATTTTGCGGAAATGGAAACGGCAGGCAAAAGCCTGGAGTGGGTAAAGGACCACCTTGCCCTTGATGAAATCGATATCTATCTTGAGAAGAAAGATGTTACAGAAGACCCTGAAAGCGTTTACCTCAGCCTTTTTGATTATCTGTGCGAAGCGATTAGCAAAGTGCCCGCGGGGAGCGATGGCGTCGTATTCACCCCGTGGCTGCACGGAAACCGCTGCCCGTTTGAAGACAGCGGCGCCAGAGGGATATTTTTCAACATCGGCCTTGAAACGGGGAAAACCGCGCTGATACGTTCTGTTGTTGAGGGTATCGCTTTCCATTGCCGCTATATGCTTGAAGCGCAAAAAAGAAAAGTTAAGACTTCGGAAATCATCGTTGTCTGCGGCGGCGGGGCCTTGTCGCCTGTTATCTGCCAGATACTGGCCGATATTATCGGCCATAAGGTTATCACCCGTCCCGAGCCGCAAAATGTCGGCGCTTTGGGCGCGGCGGTGTTACTGGCAAAAGCACTCGGAAAAATTCCATCTATCGAAAGCGCGAAAGACCTGCTGCCGGAGTACCGGCTTTTCGTCCCCAATCCTGAACATAAAGCTGTGTACAACAGGAATTTCAGCGTATTTACGTCGCTGTATAAAGACAACAAAAAGTCGTTTGCCCGGCTCAATACGGCGGCTCAAAAATGACGCCGTTTTTTTAAGGAGAATTTCTTATGGAAAAGAAAATCGCGCTGTCGAGGTACGTGGATGCCAAAAGCGTCACGAAAAAACTGGATGACCTTATAAAACAGCCGATCTATTCGATTAGTGATGCGGCGTTAAAGCGATATGAAAACGAATACTTTGACAAAAAATGTGTTAAATCCAGGCAGATGATCGCGAAAGCCCAGGACATCATTCCCGGCGGCGTTCAGCATAACCTGGCTTTTAACTATCCGTTCCCGCTGGTTTTTACCGGCGCGAAAGACCACACGCTCACTGACCTGGACGGCAACGAGTATTACGATTTCCTGCAGTCCGGCGGCCCCACGGTCCTGGGAAGCAATCCCGACGCGGTAAAGACGAAAGTTTTTGAGCTTTTGGAAAACTGCGGTCCCTCTACGGGTTTATTTCACGAGTATGAGTACCTCCTGGGCGCCAAAATTGCGGAATGTATGCCAAGTGTGGATATGTTCAGAATGTACACTTCAGGAACCGAGGCGTGCATGGTCGCCGCTCGTGTTGCCCGCCTGGCGACAAAGAAAAAAAATATCGTAAAAATGGGCGGAGCATACCATGGCTGGAGTGACCAGCTTGCTTACGGCATACGCATACCGGGTACAAAGGGACTACAGTCGCCGGGTATTCCCGGCTTCTGCTTCAAGAAGACCCGTGAGTTCTTCCCGAACGATTTAAACAACCTTGAGCGTGTTTTGCGCGGCAACATACTAAAAGGCGGTACCGCCGCTGTCTTTGTTGAGCCTATCGGTCCGGAAAGCGGAACACGCCCCGTTGATAAAGATTTTAACAAGGGCGTGGAGGCTCTTTGCGGAAAATACGGCGCGCTGCTTGTCTTTGATGAAGTGGTAACCGGCTTCCGCATGGGCATGAGCGGGGCGCAGGGATATTTTGGCGTGTATCCTGATTTGACAGTGTTCGGCAAGGTTATCGCCGGCGGATATCCCGGAGCCGGCGGGCTTGGGGGCAGGCGCGAATATATGAAGTTTCTCGGCGCGGGACTCGACGGCGGCGGAAAAAAAGCGCTGTCGGGCGGCACCCTGGCGGCTACGCCGTTGAGCTGTGTTGCCGGTTATACCACGCTTTGCGAGATGGAGCGTACCGACGCCTGTGCAAAAGCTAATCAGATGGGCGATTATCTGACCGACGGTCTTAACGTCCTGATTGACAAACGCAAGCTTCCTTTTGTGGCGTATAATGTCGGCTCAATCTGCCATTTGGATACATTGGGAACTATGCACTATGCCATAAACTGGGGAAAGTTGTGGCAGATTCCCGGTATTTTGAAGGCAACATCCGCAAGGAAGCGTGAAATGGAATATATGGGCGCCGCTTATATGGCGGAGGGATTGGTCACGCTGGCGGGCAACCGTCTTTACACCAACGCCACATACGCCAAAAAAGATATTGATGATGTGCTGTCGCGCTTCGACAGGGTATTTGACCATATCGTTGTCAAAGGTTAGGGCTATGGACAGGAATGCGGCAAGAAGCGAGGTCCTCAAGGCATCCGCCGAACTTGTGGAGCGGGGTTTAGTCGCCAGAACATGGGGCAATATAAGCTGCCGCCTGGATGACAAGTGTTTTGTTATCACCCCGAGCGGCATTGGGTATGACAGGCTCAGTCCCGGGATGATTGTCGTTGTTGATATCGATACGCTGCGGTACGAAGGCGGCGTCAAGCCCTCTTCCGAAAAAGGAATTCACGCGGCCGCCTATAAATCAAACCGGAAAACGAATTTTGTTATTCATACACATCAGACATACGCTACCTGCATCAGCGTCGCGGGGTTTGCGAATCTTAAGCCCGCTCCCGGTGAAGAGGCGGAATTGGGCGGGGAGATTATGCTTGCCGGATACGGGCTGCCCGGCACAAAGAAACTGAGGAAAAACGTCGCGAAGGGATTACATAAAAACAGTTCGGCCATACTCATGGAAAAGCACGGAGCGTTGATTACCGGCGAAGACAGGGAAGCCGCTTTTAAGCGCGCCGTTTTGCTGGAAGATATATGTCACCGGGCAATGTCATCCCTTAATTTTTCCGATGGCAGCCCTGATGGTATCAGCTGTCTGGTATCCGGTGACCAGTTGCTGTATACGGCAAACGGCGATCAAAAAAAGTACGCTTTGAACGGCGGTGATTTGCCCTTTCCGTTAAGGATACACGCGGCTTTGCTATCGTCCAACCCGGCCGCGAAAATAGTGGTTCATCGGACGACGGAAACATGCGCCGCGGTTCTTGGCATGAAAAAGCTGCCCGCGATTCTGGACGATTTCGCGCAAATGGTGGGTAATGACGCAAAATGTGTTCTGTCGGACAGCGTATCCGGTATTGTGAAGGCGCTGAAAAAACGCAACGGGGCCCTGGTCAAGGAATTGGGGGCTGTTTGTTACGCCGGGGATGAATCCGACGCCGCGGCCCTGCTGACGCTGATGGAGAAAAACGCTCTCGCGTTCCTGCACGCGAGCCGGTACGGCAAAGTGCCGGTCTTGCCATTGCCGGATCGAAAGCTGATGAGAATTGTATATCTCAAGAAGTATTCAAAGCGCCAGTTCATATCTGAAGTGTGAAAAGCCCTCATCATGTATTCTTCTTTTTCGCCTTTTTCGCTCTAATTGACCGCGTTAGCGGTCTACCTTGTGGTTACTAAAACTAAAGAATGGGGCCATAAAGAATATTCACCGCGAAGGCGCATAAGGCGCAGAAGGAAAGAGGAAGAGGAAACCTCCGTATTTCATCCCTTATTCGCCTTCTTTGCCTTTGTGGTTAAATTTCTTTGTGGTTACTAAAACTAAAGAATGGGGCCAT
>JAITIK010000075.1 GCA_031279555.1 Treponema sp.
AAATCCCGAAGCCGCGATGCGCTATCTCAACTGGCTTGCGAGATTTGAAAACTACCACTTCCTCCAGATTGGTCCTGAGGGCATCGTCCATGATATAGTTGACGGCCTTCCCAAGTTGAAAGTGGCGCCCGGTCTGTGGATTCAGAACAGTTCCCAAAACATCGACTACACCATGCCTATCAACGGGCTTGATCTCGGCGATCCGGATCTGACGATTAGAGCCATTGCAAGCGGCTACTCCTGGCCATCAGAGCGCGTTGAACTCGCTTATAAGACGGCTATGACTAATGCCGCTCCGTTCCCTGTAATCAAAACCACATCCCCGTTGACTGCGGCTGGACCGGTGCAGCAGACCCTTATAGATAAATCTTCCACCCTGCTCGTTCAAGCTGTCATGGCTAAACCAGAAGAGTTCGATAAAATCTGGGACGCCGGCATCCAGGATTGGCTTGCGTCAGGCGCTCAAGACGTTGTAAATGAGCGTGAAGCCAAGTACATCGCGCCATAACGCGACTCGCATCTCATGGCAGGCGCGCCGCTTATGCAAACGCCTGTCAAAGGGAGCTAAACCCGTACGCAACAAAGCGATAAGCGGGTCCGGTTGCGTTGCATTGCGGCGCAACCGGCTTTTTGCCGTCTTGTTTTTTTTCTGATGTATATTATAATTACACCTGTTTGTTCTAAAAAATGAAGTTTTTGAGCAGCCTCACATAAATATTTTATTCTCGGAGCGCGTATGAAACGAATGTTATTTTTTTTGTTGGTAGGTTTCGCCGCAATTTCTAGCGTATTCGCCCGGAAAAAGGGCGATGTCATGTATGTCGCGGTGAAAAACCTGAATGTAAAGTCTTCCAGGGGGTTCTTTGCATCCACCAAGGGAACATTGTCCTATGGAACGCAATTTACGGTTCAGAGCGTAAGCGGGTGGGTGGATCTTCATTGACGAACAAACGTATCACCGAATCCGGCGCATCGACTTCCGCTGTAGATAACGACACATCAAACCAGTTTATTGCCGACGGAAGCCTCGCCGGAGACGAGAAGAATTACAAGAAAGAATCCGTGGTTGTATATGAACCGCTTCAAAAAGATGTTTTTGAAGTGAAAAAACTGGTTTTTGAGCAATTTGATACGGCGCGGGATTTGTTTTATGCGGGTAAATTCGCCGAAACCCTGCCTTTGTTTGAAGCCATCATCAAAGAAGATAGACCCGCGTATTTTTACGCGAAGCAGCGCGAGCGCTACATCGGTTGCGCCGGCGAATGGAAGGGGTATTGGCAGGCGATGTCAAAATAAATGAATATGATTTCTTTCGATACTATCAAAACTATTAAAGCTGATATTGCGGGGCTGTCGGTTTTCGCATCCATTCGGGAAGAGCCTCTCATGCGGACGTTTCTCGCGTTGCTTGACGCTTCGGAAGCCGGCGCCCAAGCCATTGTTGGCGCGTGGGGCGGTTTTATGACGGCTTTTCTTGCCCGGCAAGATATTGTCGCGGTTTCCTCAACGTGGCGTTCGGCTGTAGAGTCTCTTGTCATCCGCGCGGATAACGAATTCACCCGTACCGCTGAAAGGAAAAACGCAGAATTATCCCCGCTTTTAAAAACTCTCGCAAGCATAGACCTTGAGCGGCTTTTTCACATCGCCTCGTTTGATGTGAGCGGTTTTGGCTTCACTACGGCGGACGCGGCGCGGAAAGCCGGCTTTGAGGCGGCGGCGGCCCACATTGAAGCGTACGCCCGCGCCTTGTGGGAGGCGGAAACGCTGGCGGAAAAGCCGCTGGCGGAACAGATTGCATGGAGCGGAGAGCGGCTTTCTGCGCATATACGGGAAAAAGGAGCGGGGATTCTGGGACAATATGTGGCGTTTCGCTGGAAGGGCGCCACCGGCAACGCTTCCGGCGTTTCGGGCGGTCGCGCCCTTCATTTGCAGCCGGTGCGCAACCCTGATCCGGTAAAACTTTCGGACCTTTTCGGATATGAAGACCAACGGAATGTGGTCATTGCAAATACCATGCGTTTTCTGGAAGGGAAAGCCGCAAACAATCTCTTGTTATACGGGGACAGGGGAACTGGCAAATCGGCGACCGTTAAGGCGGTCTGCAATGAATACGCTGGACGAGGCCTGCGGCTTGTCGAGGTTCACAAAGAGATCATGCAGATTCAAACCATTATGGAAGAACTCTCCACGCGGGGGCTGCGTTTTGTCATCTTCATTGACGACCTCTCTTTTGAAACAACGGACGACTCTTTCACTGGTTTGAAGGCCATCCTTGAAGGCGGCGTTGAGAAAAAACCGGAAAACATCGTTGTGTACGCAACGAGCAACCGGCGGCATTTCGTAAAAGAACATCCCATTCAGAGTGACGCCCCCCGCGCTTTTGATGCGGTGCAGGAGCAACTCTCCTTAGCCGACCGCTTCGGGCTTACTGTAGTGTTCACCGCGCCGGATCAGGAGGAATTTCTCTCCATTGCCGAGCGAATAGCGGAACGGCGGGGGCTTTTCGATACGGACGGGCGGGATTCCCCTTCGTCTTTCACGCTTCGGGAAAAATTCCGCGAGAACGCCGTGCGGTGGGAACGTTGGTTTAATGGACGCTCGCCTCGTACCGCCGCGCAGTTTGTAGAGTGGGTTTCCAATGGGGATGGCTTTCCGTGGGAATAATGAAGCGCGATTGAACCGGGGAAAACAATGCTTGTAATCTCATGTTAGGCGGGCTTGACATAAATTTTTGGAAAAATACTATAGAGGTATGGGCGGGAATACACTTGATTTATACAGCGATTATCTGTTCGAATCAGGGCGCGGGGGCATGTTCCGCAGCGGAGGCTGTTTCGCCATACCCCTTTTCCCGGTTTATCCGCAAGAGCTGTTCCACCGCCCCGTTCAACTTCCGATTCAACGCCGCCGGATTACACCCGCCTTTCCGCCTCGCCAACTCCGCCGTGCATTCCGGTGTAATACCCGCCGATTCGAAAAGCCGCCCGCGCGGCGCCTTCTCATAGGCATTCCGCTAATAGTATAGGCAAAAGAAACGAAAGATGGCATCCTAGTATCCCAATAATCGTGGATTCTGCGGTACAAAATGGCGCAAAAACCTACAAATGCAACAGGCTGCCAGCCATTATCCGTAATATCCTTTCACAATTTGTAGTTATAAGACTCTATGAAACCTATTGTCAAGCCTGTCTTTTTAGGACGGCGGTTTTTGAAACAGGTTCAGCGGGAGTCGGCATGACAACAATAGGGAGCGGACTTCGCTCCAATTATTCGATTTGATGTTCAAACTGCTTCTGACAGAGATATTCCGGTCGCCAAAAACGCTGGCGGACAAACGGAGCGGTTTGAGACAATCATCTCCTCTTGACGATCTTCTTGTTGAAAGGGCGGGAAAATTTCACGCCCTTTCAACAAATTCACGATTTTTCCGCGCCTACCTCGTGTTGAGGTATACCTCTTGCATATATCGCGCAAATATGTTATTCTATCCGCCTTATGAAAGAAAATATAGCGGTTGTTCCCGTCATTTTTAAAAAATTTAAAGGGCTTTCGGCGAAAATGCTCTATGGTTTTGCAAAAATGGGCAAAACAAGAATCTCTCCAAAACACGATTATCATTACAATCATATGCAGAATTTGGCGCTTGTGTATTTCAATATAACGCCGCTTTGCAATCTGCGCTGCCGCATGTGCGGACAGTGGGGCGACAAGGGCAAGATGAAAAACGGACGCATCGCCGAAGAAATTAAGACGCTGGTGCCGCTTGAACGTTATAAAGAAATTGTTGATGAGATAGCGCCGCGCCGTCCGGTTATATACATATGGGGGGGGGAGCCCTTCCTTTATCCGAATCTCATGCCGCTTGCAAAATATATGATTGACAAGGGTCTCTATGTAAGCGTGAACACCAATGGCACATTTATCGAAGAGTATGCGGAACAAATAGTCCGCGACCGGTGGAGCACCATCTTTGTATCGCTTGACGCTTTTGAGGAAGCGAATGACGCGATGAGAGGGAAAGGCTCGTACCAAAAAGTCGTACGGGGCTTTGAAGCCATTAACCGGGAGAAAAAGAAACAGAATTCATTGTATCCGATTATGAGTATCGTTACCACCGTTACGAACATGAACTATCTTGTCCTTGATCAGCTTGCCGAAGCGAGTTGTTCTTTTGGGCTGGATGTGCATATTTTTAATCTCGGAACCTACACCAACGACAACATAGTCGCGCGGCAGAAGCAATATATGCGGGAGAAACTTGATACGGAAGTTGATTGTCTCGCCGCGTATAACACCGGGTATAACCTCAACATTGATGGCGAAAAATTGCACGCCATCTTGAGAAAAATGCACCGTACCGACTACGGTCATCCCATCATCACGGTGCCGGCGCTGAACCCGGAGAAAACGCACGTTTATTACGCGGATTTGGAAACGCCCGTGCGCAATCACTGCATAGTTCCGTGGTGCCAGACGGACATCAATTACAACGGGGACGTTCATTTCTGCGCGGATTACCCCGATTATATTCTTGGCAACATAAAAACCCAATCGTTCGCCGAGATATACAACGGAGACAGGGCGAACCGTTTCAGAAAAGCGATTCGTGAAAGCGAAGGCGGCATGTTTCCGGGGTGCCTCCGTTGCTATCAGAACATGCTTTTCGGCAAGAAAATCAAGGGATATTGAGCGTGGGCGCGTCACATTGTAAGCCGCTTTTTTCACTGCGCGCCATTTCGCATGTTTTCCCCAATGGGAACAAGGCGCTTTCCAATATCACGCTAGATATTCAGGAAGGGGAATGTCTTTTTATCGCGGGTTCCAACGGATCGGGCAAGACCTTGCTCATGCGCATAGCCTGCGGACTTTTCGAGCCGTCAAGCGGGGAAGCGTTTTTCCGGGGGACGCCGGTTGATAAGGCGCGTGATTTGCGCTCGTCGGTGGGCATGGTCTTTCAAGACGCGGACAGCCAGATTGTTGGGGAGACGGTCGTGGAAGACATCGCCTTTGGCCCGAAAAACCTGCGTTTGCCGAAAGGCGAGGTTGAGGAGCGGACGCGATCCGCCTTGTCCGCTATGGGCTTGACGGAGAAGCGGGATTACCCTCCCAGGCGGCTTTCCGGCGGGGAAAAGCGGCGGCTCGCGGTCGCGGGCATTCTGGCTATGGGTTGCTCCGCCATTGTCATGGATGAGCCGTTTGCGAATCTTGATTATCAAGGCGTTGTACAGGCTCTTGAAATTATCAAGCGCATGAAAACCGAAGGAAAAACGCTTGTCATTTTGACGCATGAATTGGAAAAGGCGCTCGCCTATGCGGACAGGCTTGTTGTTCTTGACAAGGGTGAAATTCGGGATCAGGGCAAGGCGGACGAGGCGCTTGACCGGCTCGTTCCGTCGTACGGCATCCGCGATCCCCGCACATCCTACACCTGCGCCGCAGATTGTACATGGCTGGGTTAACGCCGTACGCTTATAAAGCGGGAAATTCTTTTCTCCACCGGTTGCCGGCCAGCGTCAAGTTGCTGTGTTTGCTCGTGGTTTCGGCGGCGGCTTTTGTTTTTTTCCCATTCGGCGTCATTTTTTCATGCGCCTTCATAGGCGCGGCTTCTTTCGCGGCGGCGATTCCTCTTCGATCCCTGTATCGCGGGTCCGGTTTTATTGTGTTTATGGCAATAACGACGATTATTTTCCGGTCAATTTCATGGGAGCCGCTTGGGTTCACTGAAGCGGGCTTCCGCGAGGGGATCGGCTTCGCGCTTGGTCTCTTCGCCGCGTTTGCGGGGTGCGCCCTGTTTTTTTCCGTCACCACCATGCCGGAACTCAAGGAATCTCTCGACAGCCTCCGTCCTCCCATTCCGGCGCTTGCCCGCCTTATTTCCCGTTTTACTGTGGGCGTTACGCTGATGCTCAGTTTCATGCCCCGGTTTTTCGAGATATGGGAGGGCGCGGAAACGGCGTACAAGGCGCGCGCCGGAAAAAACGGCGTAAACAAGCTGGTTTTTCTCACAGGCGTGGCGATTGAGCGCATGATACAACTCGCGGTTGAGACTGCCGTCGCGCTTGATATGCGGGGGCTTGAGCAGTCTGATGCTACGGTTTTTTCCAACGCGGGAAAACCTCGGCGTAACGATTGTTTTTTTAACTATTGAGAGGCTTTGCCAAAACCTGAAGTTTTGGCAAAGCCTCTGTAGTATATATTTTGTGAAGCGTCTGTTTCAAACCAGCCCGAACCATAGGTTCGCAACCATAGGTTCGCAACCATAGGTTCGCGGCGGCGTTTTGAAGCGGTTCAAAAAAATGAAAGGAGGCGATCTATGACAAACATTGAAGGGCAAGCCGGCGCCGGGAACGGTTCAGCCGGCATTGGATTGACAAGCGCGGAAGTTCAGGCTTCCAAAGAAAAATTCGGCGACAACCGGCTTACAGAGCAGAAATCCGAGCGTTTTTGGACTAAATTCCGCAAGAATTTTGGGGATTCAATGATAAAAATTCTGTGCGCGGCCCTTGTTGTCAATATGTTGCTGGTCGTCGCGTCTTATCTTGGATGGACGCCGGATAAAATGGCGTGGTATGAGCCGGCCGGCATTGCGGTCGCCATTCTTTTGGCGACATTTGTGTCCACCCTGTCCGAGTACCGCAACGAGAACGCCTTCAGAAAGTTGCAGGAAGAGGCGTCAAAGATACGATGCAAGACATACCGCGACGGAGAGATTCGGGAATTGCCAATCGACGATATTGTCGCGGGAGACGCGGTTCTGTTGCAAAGCGGCGATAAAATTCCGGCGGACGGCATTTTGATAGAAGGGGGGATTAAAGTGGACCAGTCCGTTCTGAATGGCGAGTCAAAAGAAGCCGCTAAAACGGCGGCTCCGCATGATTACAAAGACGAAGAAACCGCCGTCAATTTCCTCAACCCCCACAAAGTCTGGAGGGGCGCGGTGGTGGTTTCCGGCAACGCCGTGTTGCGCGTGACGGTGGTTGGCGACAAATCGGTATACGGCGAAATCGCCAAAGAATTGCAGGTGGAAGACGAACGCGACACGCCCTTGAAACTCAAGTTGAACGCCCTTGCGAAAGGCATCAGCAAATTCGGCTATATCGGCGGCGTCGTCATAGCCATTGCCCTGCTGTTTCAACGCATTGTGATCGCCTGTCATTTTAACGCAAGCGAGATCGCTGCGTACGCCTTGAACTGGACGCGCTTTTTAAACGATCTGATCCAAGCCTTCATGCTTGCGGTCATCATCATCGTCATGGCGGTTCCCGAAGGGCTGCCCCTTATGATAGCCATTGTTTCCGCTCTGAACATGGGCAAGATGCTCAAAGACAATGTGCTGGTTAGAAAAATCGCCGGCATAGAGACAGCCGGAAGCCTCAATTTTCTGTTCAGCGATAAGACCGGAACGATTACCAAAGGAAAGCTTGAAGCGATCAGTTTTTCGGACGGCGCGGGAAACGATTACAAGCGTTTTCAGGAGACGCCGGATGGGTTGAAACAGTCCCTTTCCCTTTCGCTTTTTTACAATACGGACGCGGTTTTATCCGGAGAAGGCTCGTATGCGGCGCGTCAAAAGGCGATAGGCGGCAACGGCACGGAGCGGGCGCTTTTAACCTTTGCGGTGGAGGACGGTTTTTCCCCACGAGGAAAAGGCGTTGCAACGCTGGAAAAAATTCCTTTCAACAGCCAGAATAAATTTTCAGCGGCCACGATTAAGGGTGAAGCTCTGGACGGAGCGCGTGGCGGCCATCTTACCCTGATAAAGGGAGCGCCGGAAAAAATCCTGGACAGGTGCGATTATTATCTAGACAAAGACGGGAATAAAGTGAAGTTTTCCAGCCTCGCCGCGTTAAATCAAAAAATCGACGGCCTTGCGGCCCGTTCCATACGAGTCATCGCGCTTGCGATTTGCGAAGGGAAGATCGTCAACCCCAATGGTTCGATTGACGACATGCTCCCCGCGCCCTGCGGATGGACGCTTGTCGGAATCATCGGCATCCGCGATGAAGTCCGCCCCGAATCCATAACCGCGATTGCGGAAGTGCAACGCGCCGGGGTTCAGGTGGTTATGATAACCGGCGATAGAAAAGAAACGGCGATTGCTATTGCAAAAGAAGCCGGTTTGCTGAACAACGAAAGCGATATTGTGCTTACATCGGACGAGCTTGCCGCGCTTTCCGATGAAGAGGTGAAAGCGAACATCACGTCCATTAAAGTCGTGGCGCGGGCGTTGCCGTCCGACAAGAGCCGTTTGGTCAAGATCACGCAGGAACTCAATTATGTTGTCGGAATGACCGGAGACGGCGTGAACGATTCCCCCGCGCTCAAGAAAGCGGACGTCGGCTTCGCTATGGGCGGCGGTACCGAAGTCGCCAAGGAAGCGAGCGAGATTGTCATTCTGGACGATAATTTCAATTCCATTGACAAGGCCATTCTATATGGGCGTACTATTTTTAACAGCATCCGGAAATTCATCGTTTTCCAACTGACGATCAACGTATCGGCGGTTCTGATAAATTTTGCCGCGCCTCTTTTCGGGCAGGAGAACCCGCTGTCCATCATCCAGATACTGTGGGTGAATCTGGTTATGGATACGCTCGCGGCCCTCGCGTTCGGGGGTGAGCCGGCGCTCAAACGGTTTATGAAGGAGGCGCCAAAACGCAGAGGCGAAGCCATAGTCAGCCCCTCCATGCGGAGCGCCATTCTCACGGGCGGGCTGTGGACGTTTGCGCTCAGCCTTGTGTTCCTGTTCGCCGGCTTTGTGAAAGATCGTTTTCCCGCGCTGTCCGGCGGTGACGCGCTTCACACCGGCTATTTCGCGTTTTTCGTTTTTACCGCCGTGTTTAACGCTTTCAACGCGAGAACTGAAAAACTCAACTTGTTTGACAGCATAAGCGGCAACAAGGGATTTCTGCGTGTCCTGTCCATTATTGTATTGGTGCAGATCGCGCTGGTATATGCGGGCGGACAAGTCTTTCATTGTTTTGGGCTTTCACTGGCGCAATGGCGGATTGTACTGCTGTTCGCGGTTTCGATTATCCCTGTCGATCTGATGAGAAAAGCGATTGCATCCGTGCGAAGAACATAAGAACGGGGCGGACGATTTTAAGCGCGGACTTTCATTCCGTTACGGTCAATCGCCTTCCTTTATTCGGCGTAAAAATAATGTCCTCTTGCATGATTTTGGGGTAAAATACACCATTTTTAGATCCTATTCAATATCTTTTTAGCAGTAGCGAGATAAACGCAAGGATCGTCATTTGCAGCGTGGTGTGAATCTTACGTTCGCAGTTTTTCCAAAGCCAGCGAGATTTTTCCAGCCGCCCAAATGTCCGTTCAACTGCCCGCCGTTTGGGCGGCGACGCAAAGGCGTGAAGTTCATTCCGTTTCACCGACTCCACTTCACCCCTTATAAACGACTTCACGGCCTTGGCAAAGTTTTCCCCGCTGCAACCCTCATCGCACAGGACTTTCGCCGCCTTCGACAGGGTTGGCGCGCAACCGCGCGCTGTTTCAATCGCTCTTTCGCCGTCTCCCGTCGTTTTTATAGAAAAGCAGTACGACTGTCGATGCCAATAACAACAAATGTCTCATTTAACCGGTATTCCCATTATATATAAATTATAATTATTTACAGCTTTTTGCGTATTTTGCTGACACAAGTCCCCCGCTATAATCGCCCATATAAATGTCCCGATTGCCGCATACAAACCAGTCCTAGACAGTTTCTCTTCCCCCTGTATTAAGCCGCCCACCGCAAAAACGCTTGCAATCGCTGAAAGCGATGCGAACCCCATTGAAGCGGCGCGCCACCTTTCGGCTTTCTTAATAATGACATCATTATTGGCGACTCCCGCAGTCACTTTATAAATATCCGCGTATCCAAGCGGCATGCCGCCTGCAAATTTATACGATGCGCCGCTCATATTTTTTTCTGTTAATATAATATTATTTAGATTCTCATTTATCTGCGGAACCGCACGCAATATCTGACGCAACTTGGCGCCCTCCGCCAGCGGGATTCCGTCAAGAAATTGATAGTTGAAAAGGAAAAACATCATGCTGTTTTGGTGTATCACGATAGGGAGTCTCTCCGCAACGCCAAACGGCGGCGGCTCTTTGCCGCCAAAAGCTTCTGAAACATCTTCCGCAAAAACACATGCCGGCGCTACAAAAATAATTAATAGCAATTTAATGCCATTCATAATCTCCGCCTTTTTTAGGCTGCAACCAGCAGTTGCAACCTAAGGACAATATCATTTGTTGGGTATGCGGCGGCGGATGAGGCGTCTCCTGCTATAGCGTCGGCAAGCCAACCAAGAAGCGTTAAAACTCCCAACAACATAGATGCGCCGCTAGCGGCTCCAGTAAGACCCCCAATAACAGATCCGATTGCACCGCTGATTAAAGCATTAAGCCAGCCTTCGCCTTCGACGGCTTGGGCTTCTTCCGAAGTCAAAGCGGCGGGCTGTATATCGGCGAACAAGTCGGCGTCTGTTTCAAATGTTTGGGAAGAAAGAGAGATTTCTTCGGACAGGGCGTCCTGAGAATCCGCGACCGATAACGGCGCGGCAAATGCTGTGGTAGAGAAAATCGCCATTATCACCATCAAAGCAATGACCTTTTTCATAAGCCATCCTCTAAATAATAAAAATAGAGAGAGCTTATTTTTATAACAAATTTTTTTTATTCGTCAACACCTACTTTTCTTTTTTATAAAAAATTTATACGCCCGTAAGCCCGCCGCAGGCTCGCCGCCGGATAGCCAAGCGGCGGTCATCCGCCTATCTTTTTCACAAGCGCCTCTGACGCCGCCTGGAAGACGACGTCACGCGCGACCGCGCGGCTTTCCCTTCGATTTCTGAAAGAACGCCTTGTATCGCGCCGGCGTCTATCATATCCTTGCCGCACTCCGCGGCGGCTTCGGCGATCTCCCGCCCTATTGACGCGATCTGCCGCTCGGAGACCCCTCGCTCTTCCAGCCGCCCCTTGATCATGGCGGCCATCCCGGACGCCGCGCCGCCTCCAACGCCAAACATCGCCTCGACCGGATCGTCCTTGCGTCACTTCAAAAACTCGGCGAGGACCGACACCCTCAGCGCCCGAAACAATTCCTTGACCCGCCTTTTCACCGTGCTGACCGAGATGCCCAGTTCCCTAGCTATGCGCTCGTATTTCTCGCCTTTCTGAAGCCGGCTTAATATCTCCCTGCCCCGCCTGCGCCGCTCAGATATCCGTCCGCTGGAGACACGCGAATCTCGCGCCGCCTCAGCGCAGGCAGAAGCGCCGCGACCTCAATCCCCGCCACCAGAGCGAGCGCGAGGCGACTCCGGACGGTCCCGGCGACGACATCCGCCCCATACCGGCGTTGCGAGCCTATCGACTCCATTTCCGCCAGCGCCAGCAACGTGAGTTTCACGGCTCCGCCCCGCTTGAAAAAAAACCGCCGCCAGGCGAAACCCAACCCCAGCAGGTACATGGCGAGCCCGATGGCAGCGGCGCCTCCCCTTCTCCGTCCGTCATAACGCGCTCCTTTCAGTTGAAAAAGCTTTTCGTACTTTGTTATAATCATACGCCTCTTCGCAAAAAAAGTTTGACACTTTATAACGCTTGTCGGATACTTTTTGACACTCCGGATTTACTATTTTTTGTTTGCATATATTGAAGGAAACCGCCATAAAACTTCCTTTAAAGGACCTGGCCAAAAGTCGCCCCCCCAGTCGCGTTTTCAGCGGGTCTTTCGCTTTTTTTCACCCTGGATTTCTGGAATTTTCGGCGGCCTTTTGATGCCAAACTCATTATATTATATATACTTACAGCAGATGTGGCCGCCTTCTTGAAATTCCAATTCTCCATGACAGCCCACAAGGACAAAAGTATCCGCGTAGCGCCGACAATCTCTTTTCGCGGCTGGTTTCGAGGGCGTGGCAGGCGATAGCGTCGTCCCTCCTGGCTTAACGAAAAACCCATATTCAGTCCGCCTCGAAAACACGCTCGGAGAAGGGGCTTATCGCTTTTATCTTCGCCTGGCTCGCCGTTGCCGCACCCTTGATTCGCATGTATATCGTCAGAGTGTAGCAAATCGTCTTTGATTTGTTCTTGTATCTATAAAATATGGCGGGGAAACAAATGGAGGCGACGAGTGGACAGCCAACGCTCTTCGGCGTCAAAATATTTTCTCGCGTGTCATATATTAAAATACGCGCTTGCTACGTTGATACTTTTAAGACGTGTAGCGTCTATCGTATCTTTGAGATAATTCCAATCAGCCGAAGCTTTTTTCCATAGTATCATAAAATCGTAATAAGCGCACAAAATGACTGTCTATGGTCTCGCTCCACACTATGGGGCTGATATACCCGGAAAGGGAAAAAACCAAACGGTCCTTGATTGCGTGTCCTGTCGTAAGAGAAATAGAAGGAAACCATACCGCCTGTTCATAACCGACAACCGCGCCTACAATATCTTGTTTCGGTTCTTCGCCCGTCCATTTCCCGTAAACCGGATATTGCAAGCAGCCGTCTTGCGCCGTCCATTTCCGGTTTATATATGAAAATCCGAGCGTCGGGAGTATTTCCCAGTCGCTGAACCTGAACCGGTATCCGGTTTCAAGGGTACAACCAAAATCTTTGTCTATATAAGCGTCATGGTTTGAATACTGGGACGGAGCGATATCGCCTTCTATCAAAAAAATCGTAATCTTCCATGACGCCGCTTTTAGCGGGAATCGCCGTATCAATTTTCGTCCGTATTATTACATTGGAAACCTCGGCTTGTCCCGTAAAAGAAAAAATTGGAATAACATCGTCAATCCAATGAAGACGACTAACGCATCTTTCGCCTTCGTAAACATATTCTTTGGTTGTAGCGTTTCTTATAGCGATACTCGTCTCAAAAGTAAAATCGACGGCAAAAAGAGCGGAGAAATTAAGCGGTAACACGATAAGAAAAATTCTTTTCACGGCGGCCCTTTAAAGATTAAAAGTATACGGTATCTGTAATATGGTCCGTTAAAAACAACGCCCGCGCTATTAAACGATACACGCAAAACATCCCTATATTTTGCTTCATGTCCTCCCATTCCGATTCGGGAAGCGTATCGTATATCGTCTAGACGTTCCCGTAAATCTCAGCCGCGACCGCGCCGCTTTTATCCACAAGCTGAAACTTCCGCCCCTCTTTCAGAAAAAATCTCGCCAAACTGTCGACCCGCGACCCGCCCATTCCTTTCCGTTCGCGCTGGGTAAAATCAGGATGCTTCGCGTAATAATTCTCTTCCGCTACGGCGTAAAGCTTGTATTCCGAGCCGCTCGAAATAAATCTCCCCCAGTAGTAGGGCGGCGTCTCAGGAACTATATCCGCTTCCGAAATATAATTATTAAATTCCATCTCTGCGGTCGCCGTCTTCGCGCTCTCCAATACCGCCAGAAGTATATATCAAGTTTCGCTTCTTGCGGCCGCCCCGACCACAATTTCTCCTTCCCACACATACTCGCACTCATAGCGCGTCCAATGAATCTCAGGCCACCCCTTCGATTGATTAAACTTGGCAGGTATATAAACATCATGTTGTCATTCGATTTGCGATTCTGGAATATTCCGGACGCGAGGATTCCGCCGTCAGGGGGCGGATATAACGGCTCCCGCTCGCGGAACAACGCGAACGGCTTATCCGGTATGTATTCATACCGAATGACGCCGCCGCGCGCGGCGCTCCCTGTTACGGGAAACGAATAATAAACATCGTTGTCTTGCGGAACGCGGTGAATACAAAAACACTTTCGTCCCGCTCATAATTTATCGCGAATAGGTGAATTTAATGGGATGTTGAGATTAACATCGTATCGTAGAGACACGTCCAATCCGACTCCGCATATAATATCGCCATAAACGTCTTTTTGTGAAATACTGTTATTATAAGGCAACGTTCCAACTTCAAAGCCGGCTTCGAAGGCCGGGCCGGCGGAAACTCCTCCTCCCACAATATCGCAAATCATTATCGCGGGGCCGAAAGATATTGAAGGCTTGGCTATAAACCCCATCTTCGCGTTCTGAAGCTGGACTATTTCCCCCCTCCTCGAATATCGCCGATTACACCCGCGTAATACGCCAAGTCGTCAACGATGTTCCCTTCAACATCCCAATCAAAGCGAACTCCTGTCGGTATGCTAATAGTAGCCCACAAGATTTTTATTTTCTTATATGTAACGCCGTAATCAACTACCAAATCAAATCCGGCGGCGTAAAAAGCGGTAAACCCGGCGTATAAGGTCGTTACTATATCTCCTGAAGCGTATACTTCTATCGGTATATCGATAGAACCGTTCCAAGTAAGCTTTATATAAATTACGCCGATATGAATCGGCGGAGACGAGAACAATTTTAAGCCAATATTAACAGGAGATGCCGTCTTTCGTATTTCCGTAGAGGCGTTGTTGGAAACGTTGTTTTTATCGTCGCCCTTATTGGTATTGGACTGAGAAGAAAACAACGACTTCGAAAGGCAGGCGCCGGTCTCTCCGGTCGCATAAACCCCAACGGCAATACCAGCCGTTACCTTTCCCCATGTTATACTAAAATGACCGAAAACGCCCGCCTGTAAATCGATCTTATCGCTTAAAGTAGCGGGAGAATTTGCGACGGTCTTTGACAGTACGGTCATTTTATTGACATTCTGTTTACTGTCGTTAAGAACTTTCTCCGGCGATCCAATTTTTACCGGTAATCCTACTTTTTTTCCAGTCTTCCAAGCCAAAACTAACTTTGGGTATTTTCATATAAGAAGCGAATTTTCAAGCGCGCAATGAAAATAGATATAATCGCCATCCCGCATCGGGGACAGGGGGCGCAGTAAGGCGTCCCGTCTTCATTTGTCGTGGCAAGCGTTGCGAAAGCCGCCTTGTCAATCACCTGTTTGGCAAAATCGCCGTCCATTTCCCGATCCTTTCTCCGCATACTTTCTCCTTGACATCCAAAATATAATGGAGTTGTTATAAAAAACGCAATTTCGCAGGGGCGGGAAATTGCAAGGCTTGCAAGCTGACCGCAAGTTAGCAGGCTGCCAACCGGGTTGTCGAACAAGCCCAATATATTATAACATAAAGCATGATTATCGGAATAGACATCGGCAGCACCACCACTAAAGCGGTTTCAATAGAAAAAGGGGCGGTCGTCAAGAAGATAAAGACCAAAGCCGTTGACGCCGTAACCTCTGCGACAGGCGCTTTTGGAAAGATGCTCATAGAAAACGACATACAGATCGCGCAGATTGAGCGAATCATGATAACCGGCGCCGGAGCGACCAAAATCAAGAACGATCTATTCGGCATTCCCACCAAACGGGTTGACGAGATTACCGCAATCGGCGTGGGGGGAATGTTCCTCTCTCAAAAGGATGTCATTGTCATCACGAACATCGGCACCGGAACGGCTATTATTGAGGCGAAAAAAGGCGCGATTTCCCACATGGGCGGTTCCGGCGTGGGCGGCGGCGCCATCCTTGGACTTGCCAAGAAGATGCTCGGCATCTCGCATTTCGACGCCATCATGGAGCTTGCGAAAAACGGCAATCTGAATCAGGTGGACCTCCTCCTCGAAGACATCACGGACACGGGCATCAGCTTTCTCAACAAGGAAGCCACCGCGTCAAACTTCGGAAAGACCCTCGATTCAGCCCGCCCTGAAGACATTGCGCTTGGCATCCTCAACATGGCGTACCAGGTCATCGGCATGCTTTCGGTGTTCGCGGCAAAATCAAAGAACATAGACCGCGTGATTGTTACGGGAAATGGCAGCGCCAACCCCATCGGTCAAACCATCCTCACAACCATCACCGGCATGTACCGCATCCACTTTGAGTATCCGGCTGACGCGGTTTACGCAACCGCCATCGGCGCGGGCATTGCGGATCCTCCATACATCACCCTGTAGCCGGCGGTGTACGTCATGACGCCCCTTGTGCAAAAAGAAATCCTACGGAAGTCTCTGCATTTCCTTATTGGGTTCAGCCCGCTTTTGGCGTCAATCAACCGTCTGTTTGCCATTGCGCTCCTTGCCTTTGGCGCCGCGCTTTACACGGTCATGGAAATTCTGCGGCTTAAAGGCGTATCTATTCCGCTTGTTTCATTTATAACTGAACAGGCGATGCGCGAAAGGGATCGGGGATTCGTGAAGGGGCCGGTAACACTTGGCATGGGCGCGCTGTTATCCCTGACGCTGTTCCCGCCGCCCGTCGCAGCCATCGCCATTTACGCGCTTGCCTTTGGGGACGGGCTTTCAAGCCTCGCCGGGAGGCTGTTCGGGCGGCTGCGCCCGCAGTTCCTGTTCGGAAAGAGCGTGGAAGGTTCAATCGCCTGCTTCGCGGCGGTTTTTTCCGCGGCCTTTCTTGCATCCCGCTCCGTGCGGGTGAGCTTGTACGCCGCCGCCGCCGCGACCGCCGCGGAAGCCCTCCCGCTTAAAGACTGGGACAACCTCGTCATCCCGCTTGCAACGGGAGCCGTTCTTTTTTGCAGCGCCTATGGGGCGGCGTAGGGGCGGATTCCCGGCTCTAGCCGCCGACTCACGCCTCATCCCTATTCCATCCGTTTATTTCCAACCAAACAGCATCGGTTTTAAGCCAGTCGGAAATTTTTGCGGCGACTTGAGAAACCTTCATTTTTTTGTTTTTACCGTGAATGGCGCATTCCCAGACGATACACACCCTCCAGTTCAACGCATGAAGATGATTCAGCGCTTCTCCGTCACGCTTGCGGTTCCTATCAATCTTTGCGCTCCAATAGTCTTGGTTTGATTGAGGCGGCCTAAAATTGGGGCATCCCGCGTGTCCATGCCAAAAGCATCCGTGGACAAAAATCACGGCGTGGTATTTGGGCAGCGCCAAATCGGGCCTGCCGGGAAGTTTTTTGTAATCTATGCGATATCTATACCCCAAGGCGAACAACGCTTTTCTTATCAGAATTTCTGGCATTGTGTTTTTGCTGTGAACAGCCGACATGGTTTTTCTGCGCTGTTCAGGAGTGAGCGTGTCCATGCTATACATGACGAACGCGCTGAGCGAAACGGCGTTCGGGACGCGGCGGCTTCTCGTCCGCCATACCGCTTGTTGTGAGACGGCCTTTGTGCGTTATTGGCGCAATCCGCCGTTCTGTCTTTTCGCTCGCCGCGATGAATCTTTTCCCAGTCATAGCGCCGCTCCTTGTATAACTGTTTCCAAACGTTTGGGAACAGTTTCTATGTAAGGGTAATCTTTATAATGGAAAAGTTCAAGAATGCGCGTTCCGCTTTTGGAAGAAAATTTCAGGCGCCACAGGGCGTCTGAAGCGCATAATTTGAGCGTAGCATTCCGCGCAATATATGTGTCCGCGTTTCCATACGTTCAGGCGTGACAGGCGAAAAAGAACGATGAGCCGGTTTCAAAATGCGAACTGCGTTCAGTGAACTGCGTTCGGGTTAGTTTTGAAACTGGCTAAATCTAAAGTTGCTGTCTCAGAACGTGAGGTTCTGAAACAGCCTCCGATTTTATGTATTTTTTACACAGACGCCAAATACATTACATAATAAGTACATATCATCAGAGCCAGTTTCAAACATGCGTTTGGAACCGGCGTGTCAATACGAAATGAGCGTCACCATTCATCGTTAAAGGAGAAGTTGTTAGATGAAACAGATTGGAAATTGGAAGTGTATTTCATTGAGGATGAAAAAGCCCGCGTTATGCGCGACATTGCGCGCCGCGTTGTACGCGCTTTCCATCATGCTTTCCGTTGCGCCGCTTTTTGCGGCGGCTCAACATGACGGCGGAGCGGACAGGAATACCGCGGTCGCTCAGACGGGGCGGGCGAAATACGTGTTTTTGTTTATCGGAGACGGCATGGCCATGCCCCAGATCAGCTCGGCGGAGATTTTCGCTACGGCGCGTTCTTCTAAAGACGTCAACATCACCAAGTTGAGCTTCACCCGGTTTCCGGCGTCGGGTTTGACGACCACCTATGACGCGGGAACCTTCATCACGGACTCCGCATCCGCCGTAACTGCCATTGCCACGGGAAACAAAACCTTAAGCGGGGTCATCAACATGAATCCGGGGAAAACCAAGTCTTACAAGACCATCGCCGAATACGCGCGCGAAGCGGGTATGAAGGTAGGCGTTGTCTCCTCCGTTACCCTGGATCACGCCACACCCGCAGGGTTCTTCGCCAAGGTTCCGTCCCGAAGCAATTACTACGATATTGCGGTGCAAATGGTGCAAAGCGGCTTTGAATACTTTGCGGGCGGAGGGCTTTTGCAGCCAACCGGGAAAAACAAGGATCAACCCGACGTGATACAGATGGCGAAGGCTCAGGGCTACACCTATGTTAATTCCGGGGTTGCCTTTAACGCCTTAAAGCCGGGCGTTGGAAAGACGATTGCCATAAACGCGACGCTTCAGGACGCAGGCTCTTTGCCTTATGAATTGGACCGTAAAGCGGGAGATATTTCCCTCGCGGACTATACCCGCAAGGGAATAGAATTGCTGGACAATCCCAACGGATTTTTTTTGATGGTGGAAGGCGGCAAAATCGACTGGGCCTGCCACGCCAACGATGCGGGCGCGGCTATCAGTGACGTCCTTGCTCTTGACAACGCCATCAAGGTGGCGGTCTCTTTCGCGGAATCCCACCCTCAAGAGACCCTCATCGTCGTTACCGGCGACCACGAGACTGGCGGCATGACCATCGGCTTCGCCGGCACCCAGTATGACACCTTCTTCGACAAGGTTGCGCTTCAAAAAATATCCTTTGTCGCCTTTAACGACGAGGTTTTGACACCCTACAAGAAAAACACCCCGAAAGCGCAGGCAAAATTATCTGACCTTATCCCGGCGATACAACAGTCCTTTGGGCTGGACTACACGAAGCTTTCGGCTTTCCAAAAGGAACAACTGGAGTTCGCCTTCCAGCGTTCCATGGCAAATGAGATTGAGCGTCCAGTCGCGGAGGATCAGTTCCTGCTCTACGGCGGCTACGAGCCTTTGACCGTGAAGATCACGCAGATTATGAACCAGACCGCAGGCATAGGCTGGACTTCCTATGCCCATACCGGCGTTCCAGTTCCGACTTTCGCCACGGGAGCGCATCAAGAGCTTTTCTACGGCTACTACGATAATACGGACATTTTCAGGAAACTCGCGTCAGCCATGAACTTGAGCGTGGCGGCGCAATAGCGACGGTTCGCCGGCGGCCGCTATTGCGCCGCCGGTTTTTGGGGGGAGGCGACTCCCCCGGTAATAAACAGAGGGAGTATATAATGAAAAGAATCGTATACGCCGCATACGCAATCATTCTTGCGGCGGCGACAGCAGGGACGGCATTCGCCCAGGAGTTCAAATGGGACGGATATATCAACAGCGGATTAGGGCTTGTCATGACGGACAGGCAAGTCCCAGACGGGAACGGCGGCGTAAAAAACGCGGAGCCGTATCTCACCGCGTTTGGCGTGGACTCTCAGCAGTGGGGCTACCGGTTCCGTTTGAACGGTTCCTACACCAACGAAGCGAAAACCGCAGGCGTAAAACTCCGGTTGCAAGGGCAGTCTAAAACGGACAAAGACAGCAACGCCGCCACTAAAGGGGAATTGGACTCGCAGTCGGACCCTAAGACAGTCACAGCCATCACCACCATCAACGCCATACCGGTTATTTCCCTTCCAATAGCCTATGGCTGGCTGACATTTTTTGATGCATTCACGCTGAACGCGGGGATTATTGACGACAGCGCATGGACTGCGGGAGGCCACATGACCGATGATATGGGCGAAGGCTTGGGGTTGTCGCTTAAAATCTCGCCGGTGTCCGGGCTTGACTTGGGAATCGGCGCATACGCGATCTCATCTTTGGGGAGCGGGGACAACAACACCCTTGCGGCGGGCATCAACAAGAACGTCATTAATGTGTGGAACGCTAAATACACGTTCAATGTGGGCTACACGCTGCCCAACGCGTTCAAGATTACCGCGACCTTCCGTCCTAAAAATGATGCGGGCGGAAGCTCCAACCGTGATGAAAGCATGAAGGCGAGCGCCGGACTCCGCCTCCTTATGGTAAAAGATATGACAGCCATTGCGGAAGCGTATCTGGACAAACTTGAAGAATTCGATTCGAAAGGCGCGGTCACCATCTTCGAGACTTTGGGGTACAAGATTGGCGGCTTGTCATTTGGGCTGAACGCGGGCGAATACATTGTTATAGACGAGAAAAAAGATTTTGCCGTGAACTTCAACCCGTGGGTGAGCTATGCATTGGGCGGTATTGCGCCCCGGCTTGACGTTGTGTGCTTTCTGGGCGGACAACCATCCGGCTCTTCTGGTACAGCGGAGGGGTCGTACCCTCGTATCGCCAGTTACAGCGCCACCAATAACGCGAAAGACTCGGTTGTCGGAATCTCTCCTTCGGTTAAGTTCGCCATTGACGGCAAGACCTCGCTTGAGATAGGCGATGCGGTGAACTTTGAGCAATGGCATGAGAATCACTACGGGGCGAGCGGGCATAAGAAAAACGGCAAGATTACCAATGTTTTCTATATTGATGTGAAATGGAGTTTCTAGTATGAAAGGTATCAGCGCAAAGGCGCGCGCATTCTATCCGAAGGCGTACGCCCGGATGCCCGTCTTCAAGCCAGCGCGACCCTGCGTACTACATTCGGGAGCGGATGCATGTAGTTTGACGGCGCAGACCACCAGCGGGACGGCCTCATAGCCGAAGCCGTGGACGAGCATACCAGCCAGATTGACGAGGTGATGACCATCGGCAACCTCCTCACTATTCGAGATTACGGTATCAAGATCGGGGAGGGGGAATCAACCGCCGAGGTAAACGTGCGGGGTCTGCCCATGATCAGGCTTGGATCGGGATACCGATCAGGCTTGGATCGGACGACCGATCAGGCTTGGATCGGGATACCGATCAGGCTTGGATCGGGATACCGATCAGGCTTGGATCGGACGACCGATCAGGCTTGGATCGGGATTCTCATCGAGTCATGAGGTGAAAATCGTCCTGTTGTATGCGTATGGTTTGACAAAGCGGCGTTTTTAGAGCGGCGAGGCCGTCCGTCCCAACGCCAAACGAACGACACGCAACCGTGCGGAAGACGCTTCAAGCGCATCAAAAAAACGGTTTTATTTATTCCATTCGGGGTTTAACACCTCGCCCCTTGGGGCGGTTAAAACTGGGGGTACGGGGGATTTGTTCCCTCGCATACGCAAAGATTTCAAGGAGAAATCTTCAATACTCCGCCGCTTGCGGCGGGGATTATTTATTTGTTACATAGGGACCTTGTATAGTACACAATGTGCGAGTATTATTAGAATCAGTTCCAAAAGCAAGACGCGCGCCGGTTGTAAATCAGAAGACGGCGACTGTCAGACGGCGCCCGGCGAGTGTGTTTTGGAACCGGCGCGTCAATGAAAAACAAGCGTAGCCATTCATCTTTATTAAGGTTTATTAAGGAGAATTGTCAGATGAAACAAATTGAAAATCAAAGCTTTTTCAAAGCTTCAATTTTTGGGAAAACTAGTTTGGATTTATATGAAAAAGCGGGCTTTCTTTTTTGGAAAAACATTTCGTTGGGAGCGAACAAGATCGCGCGGCGCACAACGTTATGCGCCGCGTTGTACGCGCTTCTGATCCTGTTTTCCGCCTGTTTCGCGCAAGCTCAAAGCGGCGGCGGAACAGACAAAAACACCGCGAATCTACAGGCGGGACGGGCGAAATACGTGTTCTTGTTTATCGGAGACGGCATGGCTATGCCGCAAATAAGCTCGGCGGAGATTTTCTCTACGGCGCGATCTTCTCAAGACATCAGAGTCACCAAACTGAGTTTCACCCGTTTTCCGGCGTCCGGGCTGGCAACCACCTATGACGCGGGATCCTTCATCACCGATTCCGCGTCAGCGGGAACTGCGCTCGCTACAGGACACAAAACCTTGAACGGCGTCATCAACATGGATCCGGGCAAAACCACGACCTACAAGACCATAGCCGAATACGCGCATGAGGCGGGCATGAAAGTCGGCGTTGTGTCCACCGTCACTCTGAACCACGCCACGCCCGCGTCTTTTTACGCCACGGTTCCCTCGCGGAGCAACTACTACGACATTGCGGCGCAGCTTGCGGACAGCGGCTTTGAGTATTTTGCGGGCGGCGACGTGAGCCAGAGGACGGGCAAGAATAACGATCAGCCGGACGCGATAGAACGCGCGAAGGCGCGGGGTTATACGTTTGTCAATTCAAAAGAGGCTTTCATGGCTTTGAAGCCGGGGGGGGGGGGGGGGCAAGGTGTTTGCGGTGAAACCCCCCCGCCAGAAACTTGGCGCCAATCCCAAAGAAATCGACCCCAAAAACGGCGAAAAT
>JAITIK010000146.1 GCA_031279555.1 Treponema sp.
TCGAACAAAAAATCCCCTGGACATCATCGCTCTCCAGGAAAAACTGGACGCGGCTCTTGAACATCTTGACCGTTTGGCTCGTCGTGTTTCCGGTACCGGCGCGCACCCTGAATCCCACGCTTATTTTTATCGTGAGACATCACTGACCATTTTCGGTCCATTTGTGTGATGCCATCCGGTTTTTTCCATGCGTCTGTGCGCATCCCCATACATGGTTGCGTCAGAGATCGCGCTTCATGCCCGCATCCGGCAAAGCGAACGCCAAACCGCAACAGAGCATGAGCATGACACCCGCAGCGCAGGCGGAGCCGTAACGGTACGCGCCGACAGCGCGGTAAATCAGGAGGGGCAACGTTTCAAAATCTTCGATTCCCAACATCATCACGGCGTTTAATTCTCCGAGGCTGATGGCTGCGGCAAAACCAAAAGCCGAACGGATGTGCCTGCCGCACAGCGGGATGTCCACGGTGAAAAGCCGTTTGAGCGGGGATGCGCCAAGCGACTCAGCCGCGTTGATGATCCCAGTGTTGACGGTATGAAACCCTTCCATAATGGCGTTGCCGGCAAACGGCAACGCCGTCACCGCGTGTACCGCGACAACGGCGGCTACATTCGCGCCGCGCATCCCGCCGTACAACATGAGGAAACCCAATCCCAGCACAATGCCTGACGACGCAAGCGGCGCGGAAACAAAGAGCCGGATTGCGCGCGCCAATAGGGGAGCCGCGCCGCCGCCTTTTACGGCGTTTCTTTCGCTGTTTTTCACTGTCCATGCCGCGATAATCGCCAATACACACGCTGCCGAAGCGGAACAAAACGCCAGCGCAAGCGAGCGGAATAGGGCGGGGGCGCATCGTTCTCCAATGCTGAACCACCATTTGAGAGACGCCGCCGCCGCTCCGGAACGAGAAACTCTTGAAAGAAACGATTCCACGATGATTGAAAGGAGAGGCCCTAAAACAATGCACCCGACGATCAAAAGGTAGAACAAGAGCAACCAAGACGTACGGAGCGGCATAGGCTTCTTTTCCATAATACGACGAACGTTGTCAGGAAAAATGGTTTGCGTCTTCCGCTCGAAAAATACGGTTAAAGCGAATACGATGATCGCGATGACGGTTTCCGTTATGGCAAAAACGCTCGCCTCTTTGAAAGAGAGGAGAATGCGGCTGTACCGGTAGATTTCCACCCCAAGCGTGGTCGCCCGAGGACCGCCGCCCAATGCCAGCACAATGGAAAAACTCGTAAAGCTGTAGAGAAAGGCAAGCGACGCGGAGCGCATAATCGCGGGAGTTATCGCAGGCAGAAAAAGAGTTCGCGCCGTTGCCAAGGGAGACGCGCCGAGCGTTGCAGCCGCCGGAGCGTAGGCCCGCCTGACGTGTACAAGACTGTCCCCTACAAGTCGGATCACAAGCGGAAAATTGTAAAAAGCATGCGCCAGCACAATGGCTGATGGCTGGTACAGGATGAGCGCGCCGGATACGCCGTCTTTCCCGCTTCCCATAAGCGCGGCAATGAAGCGGTTGAACCATCCGGCGTTGCCGAAGAAAAGCACAAACCCAAGCGCCACGAGGATGGATGGCATGGCAAAGGGAACAGCCGTTAATGGACGCAATGCGCAGGCGAGTTTTGAATCGCTTGCCCCCACAAACCACGCGCCGGGCAGTCCCAAAAGCAAAGCCGCAATCGCGCTGAAAAACGCCTGTTTAATGGTAAACAGGGCTATGGGCAACACAGGCAAATTGCGCAACGCGGCGGCTGGCGCAATAAGAGACTCATCGTTTGAGAAAGCTGAAAACCCTCCGGCGAGCGCCGCTCCATACGGCAGGATAAACACGCCTGTTACAGCGAGTATAGGGACAAACGCGAGGAGATTGGTTTTTCTGTAAAAATCAACAGTGGCGTTCATAATCATAGCGCAACATCACGCTCAAAGACGGAGGCGTTCGCTTCTTTCTCATCTTTTGTTGAGTGGAAAAGCGGGCTTTTGGCCGTTTTTCCTCAAAGTCGCTTCAAAACGCGAACTTGGCCCGCGTTTTGAACGCGACCACCAGTATACCATATGCGCGGCGTTTTCTCTACGCTGTGTATGCGTGATTTTTGACTGCGGCTCCTCAAAGAGGATTTTCAGAACGCCGGAAACACCGCATCCGCGCATATAGCATACGCGCTTGAGGTGAATTAATCGGCAAAAATGGCATTGACAATATTAAAATAGCGCTATTATGAGGCTGTTCCAAACCGCGAACTACGTTCGTGTTGGTTTTGGAAGCGGCTTTGGAAAAAAGACAAAACGCCTGTTTTTTCCATCCAAATCTAAAGCGCCTTTCTCAAAACTGTCGCCCTGCGCGTTTTGGGAAAGGCGCTAAAACGGCGGACTATTAGTCCGCCGTTTTTCTTGAATCTAAAACCGCGCAAACCGTGCAATCACTGTATGCTTTCGTTTAAGACATTGAAGAGTTCGCCATCCATATCATGCCCATATTCCCAGACCATAACGCCGCCGAGACCTTTTTCTTTAGCGTAAGCCGCTATATCTCTAATGGCTTGCTCATCTGTGTAGGTGATGAAAATATCACCGTTGTAGAGGAAAGGAGCGTGGGCTATGTCATCCCAGTAACGGGTGTACCCCCCGTCCTCCCCATTAAGGAAGTCTTTGATCTGAGACCATGCGAGTCCGTCAGGATACGCGGACTCTGCGTATTTCTGGAACAAACCATTTGCGCCGCCGTCCTCAACGCCTTTCCACGCTCTGCCGTAGAAGGCGAAGCCCAGCGTGATTTTTTCAGCCGGAACGCCCGCCTTCAAATACACGTCCACCGCTTGGGCTGTACTCCATCCTCCCCATTCTGGATCCGCAGGATTGTTGTACAGGTTGGCGAGGTGTCCGGTAGCGCCGCTCCATCCGCCGTAGTAATCGTAAGCCATCAGTTTGAGATTGTCCACGATGTTCGCCGCGGCGATGGCGTCGTTTTTTGTCACCCACCACGCACTTCCTGGAATACACGCGGAAAGGCTGTACTGTTTGCCGGTTTTTTCCCCGAGCGCGTCCATTGCGGCGCGAAGCTCGGTTAAAAGGGCGATATAGTTGTCCTTGTCTTCCGGACGGCTTTTGATTTCCTGCCCCCAGTCCGGTCCCACAGGATATTCCCAGTCAATGTCAGCGCCGTCAAGGTCATACCGTTCAAGATAGCCGCAGAGATTGGCGATGAAGATCGCTCTCACGTCCGGATCGTACGCCGTATCGGAAAATTCAGCGCCCCAACCGCCTATCGAAAGATTCTGTTTTAAGTGGGGCCATATCTTCTTAAGTTTGGCGGACTCTCCCCACAGATCCCACGAACCGTCAGCAGGCACGTCAGGAAATACGATGGTAGACTTGTCGTCCTGGTCGATGCGCGCAAAGGCGATGATGATTTCTCCAAGGTATTCCCCGTGAATTTGCTCCGCAGACCAGCGAACTTCCTTCTCCAACTCCGCTTCATCAGACCCAAGCGGCCATGTTCTAAGATACGCGGTGACTTTTGGTTCAATGCCTGGAATCAGCGAGCCCCGCTTGATTTTAGGCGCCTGCGCATCAGGCGAGCTGCCGCAAGCCGCAATAACGGCAAGCGCAAGCGACACGAGCGAAGCGGCAAGAATAGCCGCAAATCTCTTCATTCTCATAAAAATTCTCCTTTATCATAAAAAGTGGTTGAATAAGTGTACCATACCAAATAGAGGCTGTCAATTTTTTTAGAAAAAGGATTGCAAAGGGTTTGCCCTTGTATTTTAAGGGCGGTACGTATATACTCTACTTTAACGGAGATAGGGGCTATGCCTTGGCATAAGCGGCGGGATATTTGCGAGACGGCCGCAAAGCGCTTTATTGAGAAAAAAGAAGGAGAATAGGTATGAAAGCGTTGATCAGCGTCTACAACAAAGACGGAATCATAGAATTGGCGGGATTTTTGCATGAGGCGGGCTGGGAAATTCTCTCCACAGGTGGCACCGCCCGGTATTTGAAGGAACACAATCTGCCGGCAGCCGATGTATCGCAGGCCACGGGGTTTCCAGAATGCCTTGACGGCAGGGTGAAAACCCTGCACCCGGCGATTCACGCGGGACTTCTAGCAAAGCGGGACGATCCGGCGCACACTGAAACGCTTAAAAACCATGCCATTTCGCTCATAGACCTTGTATGCGTAAATCTGTACCCTTTTTTTGAAAAGGCGCGGGCGGATGCGAGCTTTGACGAAATGATTGAATTTATCGACATAGGCGGACCCGCCATGTTGCGCTCAGCGGCGAAAAATTGCGGAGATGTGATTGCGCTTACTGATCCGGCTGATTACGCCGAGGTGATCGCCGGTTTGAAGGCGGGCGCCGTGCCGTTTGAAACGCGGAAAAAATTGGCGGGCAAGGTCTTCGCTCTCACTTCCGCCTATGACGCGGCGATTGCCCGCTTCCTTTTGGAAGAAGAATACCCCGATTACTACCCGCTCTCTTTCAAAAAAGCCCAGCAGATGCGGTATGGGGAAAATGGACACCAATCCGCTTCTCTCTATTTCCACACCGGCAAAAAAGGCGCCATCGCGTCCATGACCCAGCTTCACGGCAAGGAATTGAGCTACAACAATGTGCGAGACCTTGATGTCGCATGGAAGGCGGCGTGTTCCTTTGGACTTGGCGAGGAAAAACCGTTTTACCAAGACGATGTGGCGCGACTTTTGCCGGACACTCAGCCATTGCCGCCCGTATGTTGCGTGGCCGTGAAGCACAACACCCCTTGCGGCATAAGCTTGGCCCATACACTTGCAGAGGCGTATGAAAAAACCTACGCCTGCGATCCGGTGTCCATTTTCGGCGGCATTGTCGCGTGCAATACACGAATAGACGTACAGACTGCGGAGAAGCTCAACGAACTGTTTCTGGAAATCGTCGTGGCGCCGGATTTCGAGGAAGAGGCGCTGGCGATCTTAAAGCAAAAGAAAAATGTCCGCATTATGAAGGCGCCATTGGCTCCACGGCAGAAGCAGGAGTTCGTTTCTGTTGACGGCGGCCTCTTGATACAAAGCGCCGATCAATGCCTGATGGAAAAATGGGATGTTGTCACCACGCTCAAGCCTGAAGAAAGAGACATACGCGACATGATTTTTGGCATGCAAGCCGTCGCCTATGTAAAATCCAACGCCATCCTCATAGCGCAAAACTGCGCGGCGGTCGGCATGAGCGCGGGCGAAACCAACCGTATTTGGGCTGTCGAAATGGCGTTAAGCCGCGGCGCCCATGTGATAGAAACCGCCTGCAAAATGGGGCGAGGCGACGGCGAGCCAGCGCGCGCGCTTGCGTCAGACGCCTTCTTCCCGTTTCCGGATGTGGTGGAAGCTGCAGCCGCAGCCGGCGTCAAAACGATCATCCAACCCGGCGGATCCATCAAAGACAACCTCTCCATTGAAGCCGCCAATGACCTCGGCATTGCGATGGTCTTTACAGGGACGCGGCACTTTAAGCATTGAAACGTGATTGGAAGGAAAGGCGTCCGTCCATCCGCTTTTTCCAAAACTTTTTTAAACCCAACCAGACGTTGGGAAAGGCTCAGTCTTAAAGCGAGTGAAAAATGCATAGAGAAATGTTACGCGACTTTGGACTTGCAATGCCGGAAATTCTTCTTCCCGCTTCCGGCATCGACCGTAAAAAATGGGCGGTCATCGCTTGCGATCAGTTCACGCAGGATGCGAAGTATTGGGAAGCGGCGAACGCGATTGTGGGAGACGCCCCTTCAACCCTCCGCCTCATTTTCCCGGAGATTTACCTCGAAGAACCCGACAAGCGGGAACGTATTGAGCGCATTCATGGCGCCATGCGTACATATCTCGAACAGGGCGTTTTCGCGCCGCCTGTAGAGACGTTTATCTACGTTGAACGGACAACGCCATTCGGCGCGCCCTTCGACGTCCGCAGGGGCCTTGTGGCGAGCATCGACCTTGAACAGTACGAGTGGCGGCAGGGCGAGAAAGCCCTCATCAAGACAACCGAAGGCACGGCGCCGGAACGCCTGCCTCCACGTGTGGATGTCCGGCGCGGCGCCCCCCTTGAAATCCCCCATGTGTTGCTCCTCATCAACGACAAGGCGGACGCCCTGTTGCCAGCGCTGGGTGAACGGGCGAAAGCCGCATCCCCCCTATACCATACGGAGCTTATGCTGGATTCGGGGTCTGTTACGGGGTGGGCTGTCAACACGGAAGAAGACGTTTCTCTTTTCCTCCAGAACCTTGAAACGCTCGCATCAACCGGACTCAATGGATGCGAGGATGAAAAACCGTTCCTGTTCGCCGTCGGAGACGGCAACCATTCCCTTGCCGCGGCCAAGTCCGTGTGGGAAGAGTACAAGGCATCCCATGCCGGAGAACGCGGCATTGAACGGCATCCGGCGCGGTATGCGATGGTTGAGATTGAGAACCTCTACGACGCCGCCATTCATTTTGCGCCAATTCACCGCGTGTTGTTTGGAGATCACGTCAATGGTCTTTTGGAGACGCTTTCCACGCTGCCCGATGCCGCGGTTACGCGCATTGGCGGTGAAAAAGAACTTTCCTCGCTGACCATAGCCTTTTCAGGAAAAAACCGGTTGGGGCTTGTCCTTGACAACGGTTTTTACTTGATAGAATTCGCTGACTGCGGACTTGCGGTCGCCCTGTTGCAACCCCTGTTGGACCGCTTTGTCAAGGAAACCGGCTCGTCCATTGACTACGTTCACGGCGAAGATGCGGTGTTCCACGCTGTACGGCGTTCAGATCGGCACGGAGCGGGAATCCTCCTGCCGCCCATACAAAAAAGCGGCTTCTTTGAAACCATTTCCCGCCTCGGCGCCCTCCCACGGAAAAGTTTTTCCATGGGAGAATCTTCGGAAAAGCGCTTCTATTTCGAATGCAGAAGTCTTGAAGCGTAGCGACACGAACCGCGCGAACATGTTGTTGGACATCAGCGCTTGAAACGTTCACACGCCGCGTTCCCTAAGCAAAAGTTCGCGCGGTTCGCGCTAAAATGGGCGGATATTCATGGAATAATCGCGGGCGGCGAATTGCGACCCGCGCTGTTCGCGCTGTTTGTGGGTTTACGATCGGTACTCCCCGTTGATCTTGACATAATCGTAGGTGAGGTCGCAGCCCCACACAACAGCCGCGCCCGCGCCGTCGCCAAGCGTGATGTTGATTTCGACTTCTTCTTCTGAGAGAATTTTTTTCGCTTCTTCTTCTGAAAAGCGCGCGGCGCGGCTGTCTTTGCACACCACAACGCTTCCGGCGCGGCTTGCAAACGACACGTCGACTTTTTCCGGGTCAAAATCAACGCCCGCGTGTCCCAGCGCACACAGCGTCCGCCCCCAGTTGGCATCCGCGCCAAAAATCGCCGCCTTCACAAGGCTGGACGAGGCGACCGATTTTGCCAGCGTTTCGGCGCCGGGTTCGTCCGCCGCGCCGCGCGCCGCGACCGTAAGCAGACGGGTCGCGCCTTCGCCGTCCCGCGCCATCTTGCGGGCGAGACTGACGCACAGGCTTTCCAGAGCGTCAGAAAAGATGGTGAAATCATCGTTCTCAGTGGTGATGGGCGTGTTTCCCGCCGCGCCGTTTGCCAGAATGAGCGTCATATCGTTGGTGGACATGTCGCCGTCCACCGTGAGCCGGTTGAAGGAATGGCTCACCGCCCTGCGGAGCGCTTTTTCAAGCATCTCGCGGGAAATGTCAGCATCTGTGGTGATGAAGCACAGCATGGTCGCCATATTCGGATGGATCATGCCGGAGCCTTTTGTCATAGCGCCGATCCGTACCGGTACGCCGGACAGTTCAATTTCAATCGCGCCGTCTTTCTTGCGGGTGTCGGTCGTCATGATGGCTTCAAGAGCCGCGTTGTGTCCGGCGGCGTCTCCGCACAGCGAATCCGCAAGGCTTGAAATCTCCGATTCAATAGCCGCTATGGGCAACGGCACGCCGATAACGCCTGTGGAAGCCACGGCGACGCTTTTAGCGGGAATGGCGAACTCATCGGCGATTAATGCCGCCGTACGCCGCGCCGCCTTGACGCCGGCGTCGCCGGTACACGTGTTGGCGTTGCCCGAATTTGCTATGATCGCATGGAGGCTGCCGGCGGCGACATGCTCCCGCGTTACGAGGAGGCTTGCGCCCTTCACCATATTAGTGGTGAACATCGCCGCGGGAACGCAGGGTCTTTCCGAATAAATGAGGGCTAAATCCCGCTTGCGGGAATCGGCTTTTATACCGCACCAGATGCCTCCGGCGCGGAAGCCTTTGGGTGCGCATACGCCTGAATGTAATTCTTTCATAATGAGGCATGATACAGTATTGCGGGAATTTTGTATAGGGAAAAAGGAGCGCAGACTTTCTGGCGTCTTCACCTTCTGTTCGCGGCGCTGTATGAGCGCTCCAGCCTAACCATGGAGGGAAGCGACGCAAAGAACGCCTGTGGGAATTATCGTATTATGCGCATCTCTGGCAATCGTGACGGGATGTGGAGTGAATGGCAATTAATCGAATTATGTGGAAACTATTGAGACGCTGGCGTCCGTTGAAAGCGGAAGCCGCCGCGGTAACGGCCATAATGGACAAGAACAAAAATTCCTACCGGCTGGAATGTAGATCAAAGTTTGACAAAAACGCGGATGTGGATATATTTATCCGCCTCCACCAACGATACACGCGGCGCTGCCGGGCGCGCGCTCAATGCGGGCGATTTGTGTGACCAACCGGCAATGCAGACGCCTACGACAAGACAACGATAACCGGAGCCATAGAAGTACATCACAACCTATGCCACAGACGTGGAATTGTCCTGTTGCGCTTTATTAGGCGAAGCCTATACGGTTTAATACCCCGCGGCTTGCCACGGCTGTAAACAGACTGAATTTGAATGAAATTTAACAGCATCTTGGCATTGTAAAGTAATCTGCATATTTTGATAGCGTTGAATAAGTAATATCAATCAAACAACCAAACAACGAAAAGTTTTGTCGATACCGCAGGGCAAGCCCTGCGGTTGTTTATTTGCAAACTGTAATATTCGGCGGCGTTTTGCCAGCCCGAACAAGGGTTTTGCGAAATAAATGACATGGTTGGCAAAATATGCCGGAACAATGGCAGAGGCGTGGAATGCTCTTGCAG
>JAITIK010000171.1 GCA_031279555.1 Treponema sp.
CGTTTCAAAGCCTCAGCATATATTGAATCCTGATCGCCCTGATGCGCCGCTGTTGTCCATCCACATGAGTCGGCCAGCGGCCAACACAAAGGCCAGTCCCGGAACAGCGCCTCCCACGCTCCACTCCACCCGCATTTTGGCAGGGCTGCAAACCTGCGGTTTGCTTATCCGTCCCGCCAAAATGTCATATACAGCCGGATGTTGGGCGAAGCGCTGCGGCGCCCTGTTTTCTATGCCATTATAAAACCCATAATACTCATAATGCTTGTCAATATCATAAATATTATTGACAATCTTGAGTCTTTTCCAAAATGCGCGGAGCGACAGTTTTGGGAAAGCCGCCTTTAGACCGCTTTTTCGAAAGCTTTTCTCAAAACTAACCCGAACTGCATTCGCTGAACGCAAGTTCGCGTTTTGAGAAAAGCTCTATTGTTGTTATTTTTTATGTTCATGTTTTTTTGAAACGCCCAATATGCCGATAAAAACGGTGCATATAGCATTGCCTCAGGATAACCTAGAATTTGATATGTTGCCGATATTTTTGTATAAATATATCCTTCAAACGAGCCTATTGTTGGACATATCGTTGATAATAATGACAATCCAAATATTATTCCACGGAATATTTGCAAAAAAGGCCCTAACGCGACGATTCGCTCATCTACAGAACGCATAAATAATGATGGGAACCTCTGGAAACTCCGGTTGAGTTTCCAGAGGTTCCTCAGAGAGGATTGCTAATTCTTTATTTGTAATGAATTACGCAAATACAATTTTCTTTATAGGGTAAGAAAACCTCTAAAAACTTCAGTTTTTAGAGGTTTTCTGATATGATTTCCGTTGAAAACAATCGCTTGTAATTCACAACAACAAGCGCAAAAACACCGGCGATAAAATATGAAATTGTATGCGCATATACGATCCGCCGGAAATATTCTACCGTGTTAATTTTCTTTCCCATGTCACGCCGTCCTTAAAATTCTCCTTAACGGTAAACCCATATTTATAACGCATTTCACCCCTATGGCGCCGTCCGCCTGTTCCGTAAACGACCGCTTGTATGCCGCTGGCATAGAGCGATCCTTGTCCCTTCGCGTTGCGTACGCCGTATTCACGGGGGCGCCGCCTGCGATACGAGCGCCCCTCGATAGGCGCGAAACGCCCTATATATTCCGCGATTCGAAGGGCGAGCCATTGACAAGGCCATTGCGGCGTGCTAGTATATCTAGCATATCAAGTTGAACAATAGGAGACGCTTTGCTATATTCCGTCGCCTGCTGGAATATTGTGGATTGGAAAAGAATCCTTTTGTAAAAATGATGAAAAGAGACAACAAACGTTTTTCTTTGGCGGACAAATTCAGACTATGAAAATTCGAGCGAAAATCATACTAACCGCGCTTCCTCTCATCATAACGCCTTTGCTTCTGGCTGGGGTTGCATCGTACTTTTCCGCGGCAAACGACATCATCCGCGGCGCGGAACGCTTCTTGGGCTATAAGTCCGCCGATCTACAACGATATGCGGAAAGCCAGTGGGCGTTGCTGGTGGAAAACGATTACGCGGGCAGAACCGATATGGACGCGGCCGCGCAGAAAGCCGTGGAACTCTACGCTCAAAGCATTGTTACAAGCCGGGATGAACCGGCGCATATGCCGGCGGCTGAAAAAATCTTCGCCATTGACGAGACCGGCGCTGTTGTAATGGAGACATCGGCTGTCTCCCTGTCCGGCGACGAAGGGGAGTATCTGCTACGGTTGCTTGAAGAAGAAAACAGCGGGATAATGACCGCGACAATAGGCGGCGTTGAACGGGTGTTCAGGGCGTTTTATTTTCCTCCCTTCAGTTGGCATGTCATAACGAGCGAAGAGAAAGCCGTGTTTTACCATGACATAAACAAAATAAAACTGCAAACCGTCGTCATTATCGCCGCCGCTTCGGTTCTCGCCGTCGTGTCGCTCATTTTGCTTTCAAGTATGCTTACGAATCCGCTGTTGAAGTTGACCCGCGCCATGAACGCCATTATCACAAAGGGAGACATGAGCGGGCGGGTGTCCGTCGAATACAAGGATGAGACCGGAAATCTTGCAGGAACCTTCAACGTGATGATCACCGGGCTTGAAAGTGCGTATCACGAGATAAAACGCCATGCGTTTGAGGCTGTGCTGGCGCAGAAAAAGGAACAGCGCATCAGGCGGATTTTCCAGAAATACGTACCGAAAGACCTCATTGACAAATTTTTCGCCTCTCCTGAATCCATGCTGGTAGGCGACAACCGCGATTTGTCCATCCTTTTTTCTGATATACGCGGTTTTACCACGATTTCCGAATCCATGCGTCCGGACGAGCTTGTCCATTCGCTCAACCGGTATTTTTCCGGGCAGGTCGACATTATTATGAACCGGAACGGCATTGTCGACAAATACATAGGGGACGCGATCATGGCGTTCTGGGGCGCGCCTGTGAAGCATGAAGATGACATCATGCAGTCCGTGCTTTCCGGGCTTGACATGATTGACGCGCTGAATGGGTTTAACGAAAAGCAACGGGAGCTTGGGAAGCCGGAATTCCACATCGGCATTGGCATTAACTATGGAACCGTTACGGTCGGCAACATCGGCAGCGAGCGCAAGATGGATTACACGGTTATCGGCGACACGGTGAACCTCGCTTCGCGGCTTGAAGGACTCACCAAGTTGTACCATGCGGACATGCTTGTCTCGGAAAGCGTGTACAATGCGCTTCGAGAGCATAGCGGCCTGCCGTTTCGTCTGCGCCTTCTCGACACGGTCGCGGTCAAAGGCAAAACCAAGGGCGTAAAGATATTCGCGGTAAAACGCGGACTCGCGGAAAAAGAAGGCCAGGCATGGCCGCTTCACAATCAGGGCATGAAGTTCTACTACAACCGTTCGTTTGCGGAAGCGGCCATTCAATTCCGGCAAGTTCTCACCCTCCTTCCAAAAGACTTCAGCGCAACGGCGTTGCTTGAACGCGCTGAAAACTACACGCGGAACCCGCCGCCTCTTGATTGGGACGGCGTAGAGGTGATGAAGAGCAAGTAAGGATGACGCGTGGAAGGACAAGAGCCTTTAGTCCCGAAGCGCGGCGGCTTCGTTTTTTCCACGACGTAACGCGCCAAATGGCCCGAAACCATAAACACAATTGGTTTATGCGCATCCTGAAAGAGCGTCCCGGATGCCATAGAATCTTGATGACCGCGTTGCGCGTATTCATAAAAATTGTCTTTCACCGGACGCCTTCTTTTGCCGCTCCGCAAGGGGCGCGTAAATCTTCCGGCCTTGTACCATAACTTGATTATATATGCCCCGTATTGGCCATCTGTCTGAAATTCCTTTCCAACACAGGGCGATAGAGCATAAAAAAGACAGCCGCGCCCCGCATGGGAGCGCGGATAAAACAAACGGGAGGATGTCAAGCGTGGAGGAGATGATGCGGCCGCAAATGGGATTGAATTTCGAGCGGGTCTGGGCGGCGTTGATGGAGAATCGCCAGCAAATCAAAGAGACCGGCCGGCTCATTCGGGAGTTGCGGGAGGATAACAAAGAGACCGGCCGGCAAATCAAAGAGACGGGCCGGCTGCTTAAAGAGCAGGCGGAGGAGGCGGGCCGGCTGCTTAAAGAGCAGGCGGAGGAGGCGGACAGGCAGATGAAAAGCCTCCGCGTGGAGATGGGGAGGCTGGGCAACAGGCTCGGCGAGTTGGTCGAGCATTTGGTCTCTCCCAACTTGCTGAAAAAGTTCAACGCGCTCGGCTACGCTTTTGGCAAAAGCAGCCCCCGCGTCAAGTACGAGGACATAAACACCGGCAAAGTCATCGCGGAAGTCGACGCGCTGCTTGAGAACGGCGGCTGCGCGCTTGCGATGGAGATTAAAACCGATCCGTCAATAGAGGACGTCAAAGACCATGAGAAACGCATGGAGACCCTGCGGAGGCGCGCGGACTCTCACAACGACAAGCGGGACTATATTGGAGCGATAGCCGGAGGGATTGTGAGGGACAAGGTGAAGGGCTACGCGCTGAAGAAGGGGTTTTTCGTGTTGGAACAGTCGGGAGACACCGTGAACATCAGCGCCACCCCCGACTCATGGAAGCCCAG
>JAITIK010000199.1 GCA_031279555.1 Treponema sp.
CATTCCCTGCGATTTTACGCGATTTGACGCCGCCCCTTCGCTCCCATACGCGCCCGCCGCGCCCGCAAAACATCCGCCGCTCCGCTTGCCGCCGCCCGCCCGCGCTTCGCAGGACATGCTATATGACTAATAATACTGAGGCGTTATGCGATGTATGTATGAATTCGCTCACGCCTCTAGCCCGTCATATTTCGCTTATATACTGAGCCGCCCTAAAGGGAGGGGTATTAATCCCCAAAAGATTAAAACATGCGCATTCCATGCCGCCCAGCAAGAGCGGCAGATGTTCGTATGGGATGAGCGTCGGCAAAAACTCACGCTGTCAAAAATTTTCGGCAAGGGCGTTGAGGTGCAGATGTTCGGCATAGCGCGTGAAATCGCAAAGGATCCTCCAGACAGCCTGGAAAAGCCTCCTGCGCCTCAAAGAAATGCAAGTTTCGCCCGCTATTCAAGCAAAGACTGCGACGAGCTTGGCGTGTTTATCAATCTCCTCGTCACGTTTATCCAAAAATGGGAAAAACATCGCTTCTTTATTTTTCAGAAAACCGGTAAATCCGACTTGGGGAAAACAGCCGCCGCGCTGATCCCACTTGTGAAAAAACTATCAGTGTGCTAGTATAGATGAAATGAGTTGGATTAAAAAAGATATTCCGCAGGAACTTGTCCGCGAAATCGCCGCAAAGTACAACTGCGATCCGCTTGTCGCGTCCATCCTTGTACGCCGGGGGCTTGTCAATGGAGAAGACATACGCTACTTTCTGGAAGACGATTTGCGGTACCTCCACAATGCGTTTGAATTGCCGAATATAGAAGACGCCGTTGACCGGATACTCGCGGCGAAAGACGAAGGCGAGAGAATACTGGTCTTCGGCGACCGCGATGTCGACGGCATAACGAGTACGGCTATGGTGGCGGGCGGCCTTCAGAGGCTTGGCATGGATGTAACGTGGCGGCTTCCCCTTGGCGACGAACCCTACGGACTGTCGATGCAGGCGGTTGAGGAGTTCGCGTCCAATGCCGGGACGCTTGTCATCACGGTTGACTGCGGCATTTCAAACATAGCGGAAGTCGCGCGGGCTAAGGAACTCGGTGTTGACGTCATCATAACGGATCATCACAATCCGCAGGACGAGCTTCCCGACGCCATCGCAATTATAAACCCGAAACTAAGAGATTCTCGCTACCCGTTCCGGAATTTGGCGGGTTGCGGAGTCGCCTACAAGCTTATCTCGGCGTTGCGTTTTGCGCTCAAAAGCGATTTGTACGGGCAGTCCGTCTGCCTCTTTAACACCCGTCCGGTGAACGGCGCCTATATCGTTGAGACCGCGAAGCTGCGCAACATGGCGGTTGTCGACCGCATCGCCGAAACCGTGGTGCCAGGCATGATCGACATCACCCAGACCCGCCTTCCCGCTTTTCTTGAGGGACAGCAGATTTTTGTATGGGATAAGCGTCAGCAAAAACTCACGCTGTCAAAGATTTTCGGCAAGGGCGTTGACGTGCAGATGTTCGACATAGCGCGTGAAATCGAAAAAGAAATCCCCCAGACAGCCGGGAAAAGCCTCCTGCGCCTCAAAGAAATGTCAAGTTTCGCCCGTTATTCAAGCAAAGACTGCGATGAGCTTGACGTGTTCATCAACCTTTTCACCTCGTTTATCCAAAAGCGGGAAAAACACTTTACCGATGAAGATATGGCGGATTTGCAACTCGCCTGCCTTGGAACTATCGCGGACATCATGCCGCTTGTCAATGAAAACCGCGTCATCGTACGGGCTGGTCTTATGGACATGCAGAAGAATCCCCGCAACGGACTTTCCGACCTGCTTATCAAGCTCGATCTGGCGGCGCGGCGCATTACCGCGCATACTCTTTCATGGACGCTGTGTCCCGCCGTCAATGCGGCGGGGCGCATGGGCAGTCCGGAAAAAGCGGCGCAACTGTTGCTTGAGCAAGAGGGAGGAGCGCGGTTTTCGCTTGCCGGCGAACTCTACGATATGAACGAGGAGCGCAAGCGGATCGGCGCGGAAACGTGGATGTTTGTGGAGCCTTTGGCGGCAAGCAGCCTCGCCGAATTCAACAACACTTTTGCGGTGGCGTATGGGAGAGAGATTTTTCGCGGCGTTACGGGCATCATGGCAAACCGCATGACCAACTTTTTCAAGACGCCTTCGCTCGCCGCGTCTTTTGGCGAATACACGGTGACCGGCTCGTTGCGATCCGCACACGGATACGACCTCACCCCGATTCTGGATCAATGCGCTGATTTATTCATTGACAAGGGCGGACACGACTACGCGGCGGGATTCAGCATGGAAAAGCGGCATTGGGAGACGTTTCTGGAACGTCTGAAAACAATATCCCAGTCAATTGATTTTTCGGAAGAAGAGGAAGCGAACGAAGATATTATTGTTGACGCGGAACTGCCGCTTTCTTACCTTAATCCCGACATTTTTAAGGTGATCGACCGTTTGGAGCCGTTTGGCGCGGGAAATGAACCGATCACGTTTATGGCGCGGAAGATGAGAGTGCAGGAAATTCAATTCATGGGCAAGAACGGGGCGAACCACGTTAAAATAACGCTTGATACGGGCAAACACAAGTGGCCCGTTGTTTACTGGAACGCGGCGGGAAAGGTGAGAAAGGACTTTGATGTGAACAACGCGGTTGATGTGGTGTTCCGCCTCAACAGGAATTGGTATAATGGAACGGAAACGCCGCAAATGGTGGCGCTTGATTTGAAGCGGAGCGAAGAATAGCGCGAGCGCGCCCTCTTGTCGCGCCCCCTGTCAATTGAAAGAAAGGATCATGGATGATGAAAAAAAGTTTGGTCTTTTTTATCCTGCTGGCGGTTGGCGTCGCGGCGCCGCTTGTCGCACAGCCGCCCCACTTCAAGGCGGCGGTCATTCCCGAACATCTCCTGCCTGGAGAGCCAGTGAGCGTCGCGATTGCGGGAGCGGGCGGAGCGAATCTCCGGCTGTCGTTGGTGAGCGATCAGGGGCGGCTTGCGAAGGCGGTGTTTTGGACGCTCTCCCCGCGAGTGTTCGTTGAAGGCAATATCGTACAAGCGGCGCTTTTGACCGTGCCGTCAACTGCAAAACCGGGAAGCGCGACATTGCGTATAGAGAACGGGGACGCGGTTATAAAAGAATTCGCCATTACCATCGGCGACCGGAAGTTTGCATCGGAAGAGATAGCGCTCAACGGACGGAACACTGAGATACGCGCCGTACCCAGCGCCTTGAAAACCCAACAGGCGGGCAGGCTGTGGGCTATACTTTCACGCACCGGCAAAGACGTATACGCGGTTTCAGCGTTTGCGCCGCCTGTGCCGGCGGATACGCGGCGCACGGGTTTTTTCGGCGACCGCCGCGTGTACCGGTACAACACCGGCAAGACCGACACCGCAATACATGCGGGCATTGATTACGGCGTCCCGACCGGTACAACGGTACGAGCCTGCGCGGACGGCAAAGTGGCGCTTGCGGAGTATCGGGAAGTCACCGGCAATTCGGTCGTCATAGAGCATTTGCCCGGGGTGTATTCAATTTATTACCACATGAGCAAACTGGCGGTTAAAGAAGGAACTGTGGTCCAAAATGGCCGCGTTTTAGGCGAATCGGGCGCCACAGGGCTTGCCACGGGACCTCATCTGCACTGGGAAATACGGGTGGCGGGCGAAAACACCGATCCCGATATATGTTCAGCGCGTCCTATTTTTGATAGAGACGCTTTATTAGCTAAATTAGGAGGGTAAGCCATGCGCATTAACACAAAATTTTTGGGTGAACTCGACATTGACGATCAGCGGAAAGTCTTTTTCCCAAGAGGGCTTTTTGGTTTTGAAGACTACACTGAATTTGCGATTTTCAACGCCGAACAGCCGCCATTCTATTATTTTCAATCTCTGGAAAACAAGGACATCTGTTTTATTCTGCTCGATCCGTTCCTGTTCAGACCCGATTACGAGGCCGATATAGCGCAGGAAGAAATGAACGTTATTGGGATACAGAAACCGGAACAGGCGGCGGTTTTTGTCATTGTGACGATTCCGAACAACGACAGCGCAATAACGGCGAATCTTCAGGGACCGCTCGTTATCAACAAGGAAACGAAACGAGGTTGTCAAATCGTGCTGACCGATCCCCGATGGAAAACCAAGCATGACATTTTGGCTGAAAGGGCTGAAAGCCGGATGGGTGGACAGCAACCGTCAGACGAACGGTTATCAGACCGGTTTGAATTAGATCGCCGCCACCAGCGCAAGGAACCACAATGCTGATATTGTCACGGAAAATCAACGAAAAGATCATAATAGGAGACGACATAGCAATCTCGATCATAGAAATCAAAGGCGATCAGATACGGATAGGCGTTGACGCGCCCCGAAGCGTCAAAGTGTTCAGGCAAGAAGTGCTCGCCGAGATAAAAGCCGCCAATAAAGCGGCGTCCGAATCGGGCGTCGATCTGCCGGCGTTGGAACTAGAAGTTTAGTGCGCTTCGCGCAGAAAATCCCCAAAAATCACCGATTAGGCGATTTCTTGTCTTGCAAAGTCTGCCGAACCGAAGGTTCGCAACCGAAGGTTCGCAACCGCCCGTAAATCGTGGTTTTTGCGGCATAAAAGACGCAAAAACTTACAAGCGCAACAGACGCTAGCGGCCGCGCCGTTCGCCAACCGGCCGGAGCGGAAAAAAATCCCGCCTCAGACGTAACCGCCGCTGACGGCGTGGGTGATCACCCGTTTTATGGCGTCAATCTCAATGGGTTTGGAGATGTGATCGTTCATGCCCGCCTTCTTGCACTCGGCTTTTTCTTCGTTCATCGCGCTCGCGGTCATGGCGATGATGGGAATGGCGGCGGCGTCGTGTTTCCCGGTGGAGCGGATTCTGCGGGTCGCTTCAAGCCCGTCCATGACCGGCATACGGACATCCATGAAAATGATAGCATAGTCTTTTTCGAGAAACGCCTTGAGCGCCTCTTCCCCATTGGCGGCGATATCCACTCTCGCGCCAAATTCTCCGAGTAAAGTGGACGCTATCTCTTGATTTATTTCATTATCCTCAACCAAGAGAAATTCAAGCCCTTTATAAGGGGGCGGCTCCACAGTCTGTTTTTCGGTTTTGGCGGCGTTTTTGACCGCTTCGCCTTCTTTGATGCCGCCGGCGCTTTCTTGTATGTCAACATAGAACGAAAAGCGGCTCCCCTTATCCGGCTCGCTTTCCAGCGTGATACAGCCGCGCATCATCTCAACCAGCGCTTTGGATATTGAAAGCCCAAGGCCGGTCCCGCCAAATTTACGGGTTGTGGAGCGTTCCGCTTGAGAAAAGGGTTTGAAAAGGTTCTGTTTCTGTTCGGCGCTCATGCCGATGCCCGAGTCCTCCACGTCGCAATACAGGCGCAACACCTGTGAGGAAAGGGTTTTGCATTTTATATTCAGCGAAACGAACCCTTTAAGGGTGAATTTCACGGAATTTCCAAGCAGATTGAGCAAAATCTGCGAAATTTTTACGCTGTCGCCGTACACCCATTCCGGCACACTCTCATCCACCGTTATGACAAGCTCAAGATGTTTCTCCTCAACGCGGTGCCGCACCAATTCCTGAATGGTTTCCACCATTTCCTTGGGCTTAAAATCATGGGGCTCCAATTCCATTTTGCCGGCCTCTATTTTTGAGAAATCCAGAATATCATTGATGACGCCGAGCAAAATGGCCGCCGACGCTTGTATTTTTTTCAGATAATCAAGCTGTTTGCCTGTGGGGTTGGTCTGCAACGCCATGCGGGTCATGCCGAGAACGCCGTTCATCGGCGTCCGTATCTCGTGGCTCATACGCGCCAAGAAATCCCGTTGCGCTTGATTGGCGGCATCCGCAAGCGCAAGTTTCTCTTCGTCCGCTTTGAGCAAATCATCGGCCATGGTGTTGATGCTCTCAACGATAGAGCGCAAATTGCCTTTCACCGGAGGAACCCGCTTGCGCAGATCGTCCTTCATATTCTGTACGCCGTCGATGATCCGGTTGACGTCTATCGCCGATTGCTTGAAAAACAACAATATGAGAGAAATCGCTCCGATGTAACAGAGCGACATAAGGATAAATATATTTCTGGAATTGGCATTGAGCTGCGCGGAAATGTCAGTCAACGACTCGTTTGCGAATATATACCCAATAACCCTGCCTTTTCTTTCAATCGGCAACATGGCGTGCATGATGCTCCCCCGCGTGGTGTTGTTTTCGGACGTAACCATAGTTTTATTTTCAGCCATCGCTAGCCTGCCTTGCCGCTCCTCCGCTATAGGCAAGCCCACCATGTGTCCAAAATCCGCGGAAGGGCTGTAGGTGAGAAGAGCCTCCATGTCCAGAGAGTAGTACCCGACGCCCAACCCATCGCAGGAATTGCCTACGATTTCCGAAATATCTGAAAGCTCCTGATTTAAAACGCGCATTTTTTCATCCCGTCCGGCGTTTTCCACTCCCGCTTCCCGCAGTATTTCATCATAATCGCGCGAGCCAAGATAGGAGTTTAAAATTTTCACGTAGGAAAGGAGCTTGCTCTCTTTCTCTTTCAAAAAATTGCGCTGGGAGACATAGACCGCCCCATACCAGGTGATTCCGAACAGGACGCTCATCACTATCCACAAAATAAACGCAACTTTATACCGTTCCCAAAACCGCGCCGCATTCATATTAACAATCCTTCATGGTTTAAAAGGATAGTTATAATGTTCGGGGGGGGGGGGGGGGGGCGGTCACTTTTTTGGATCTTTTTAGTTTAAAAAAAACCGGATTTTTTAAGGCGAAGGGGTGT
>JAITIK010000202.1 GCA_031279555.1 Treponema sp.
CAGTTGGAACTGTTCAAAGACAACTAACAGCGACAGCCGCCTTTAGGCGGCTCCCAAATCAACCGCTTTGAGCGGTTCACAAAAACAAGCCGCCGGTTTTACCGGCGGTATTTGACTAACAACCGGAGTGGAATAATCCAGGCCGCTCATGGAGCGGCCTGATACGCCGCATACAGTTGGAACGTTACGCTTCACCGGCCTAATTGAGAACAAAACCCGATCCCGTAAAGGCGTTGCTGTCAATGACCACAGTTTGGGGCATGGCTATGTTGACCAGATTGCTACAGCCCTTGAAGGCATATTCACCTATCTGTGTTACACTGGGGAGTGAAATGTCAGCAAGTGATGCGCATCCGTAGAATGAACGATGAGCGATGGTTTCAACTTTTGGCGCATACACAGATGTTAGCTTGATGCACTTGTAAAACGCCCCGTATCCGCTTGCTGTGGTATTGATAATGTCTGTCGCTTCAGGCAATGATATGGATTCCAGATTTTCACAGCTGTCGAAAGCGCCCTGATTTATTGTCAGAACGCCTGGCATTTCCGCGGAAACAAGCGCCGCGCAACCAGCGAAGGCGTTGGTGTCAATGACAGTAATGGAATGCGGAAGAACAATTGAAGCGATATATTGCTTTCCTTTCGCGGTTTTTAGCGTTATACTGGCGAACGCGTTCCCTTCACTGCCGCTCAAATCCAGCGCGACATAGCGCTCAGCCGCTTCAAGAGCGTCATATAATGCCCTCAAGGTGTTTCCGGTTTCTCCCCTGCCGGACAAATTGACGCCATTCATTTTAATAGGGTAGGGGTTCTCTTGAGTGTTGGGAGGGAGAGCGGCGAGCGTTTCGGCAAGGGATTCGACGCCATTCATCTCATGCGACGAAATGACGGTCAATAGCGCCTCCCGCCCATGCGGGACGCCGTTTTTCATGCCGATAAATGACAAGAAATGCCTGCCATCGCGCAATTCTTTTGAATCAATGATGAATGTCGCTTCAGCGCCGGAAACCGTAGGAACGACTTGTTTCCCATCCACGAGACACTCAATCCATGTGAAGCCGCTTGCCGTTAAGGATAATGCGTCGGGAAAGCCCATAGCGCCGGTTTGTGATAGAATCATCGGTTTATCCGGCAGTCCCCGGATATCCATTGCATCTTCATCCCAAATTTTCATGCCGATGCTGATCTCCAGCCTGGAATCTTCCGGTTCGGAACGCGGCGGGAAGTCATTGGCGGTGAACTCCATATCCGGCAGTACTGTGACAAGACCAGAGTAGATGTATATGATTTCGCTCCTCCCGATCTCTCCATAATCAGTGGACAGCGCGACATCTACGCGATAATAACCGGACGGAAGACTCATACTGCCTTCGCTCTCTTCAAATAGATTGAGCGTATTGATAGGAATCGAAAATGTTCCATCGCTCCCCAATGCTGAAAGAATCATACTGGCGGTTTCAGTCGTCTCTGGAAAATGTATGCGCCATTCGAACATTCCCTCCATTCCTTCTTCCACGGCGGGTTTATCCAGCAGAATCCCGACTTTGGTTGTTTCTCCGGCGACTACCAGCGCTTTGGCGTTGCCGTAGGCTGCCTCCGTGAGTTCTGAATCCTCGCCATCTACCCAACCCGTAGCCGTTATATTCCAATCACCTGGCTCAAGGGTGATTTCCGTACTTGTTTCCTCCTCTAAAACGACATCCGGGGCGCTCTTTCCGTCTTCTCTGGTGAATATCAATGTAAATTTGACAAACCCGCTGAGGTCGGGGTAGACGATGCGTTGTTTTTCCGTTTTGGCAATCTGAATATACACCCGTCCTGTGGCGTACTCCTGCTGAACCGTCGAAGGGGCATCCTCTTCCTGCGAACACGCCATAAAAGCCCCGATAGAGAACATAGCGAGCGCAATGGATGAAAGCGCCGTCAAAAATCCGCGTAGAATGCCGGCTGTTTTTCCCCGTCCGTAACGCCGTTTGCACGGCATGATTATTTGTTGTTTAATCATAACAACCTCCGTATATAAATAGAGGGTTGCCACGCGATTTGATTCGCACATTCTGATTTAACGCCTCTTATCACTGTCTTATATTTGCCTCACGCTGCAATCCGCATGTCCCATTGCGAATCAAGCGTATTTTTTATTCCCTTTCTGGAACAATCACGGAAGTGGCGCTATAATCACTATCAATTATGGAAGAAGACGATCTGTTTGTACCGGATATACAGTATCTGGTGTTTCGGAAGTGTCCGGCCGATTGGCGTTTAAAACCTCACCACGTGTCCAATTATGATATTACCTACATTATCAAAGGCAAAGCCCGCTATACCATCGACCAGACCCTTTATGAGCTTTCCCAAGGCGCTTTGTTGTGTCTTCCGGAAGGCGTCAGCAAAGCGGCCTTCACCTACGCGGATCATCCGATGCACTGCTTTTCTGTGAACTTCATACTAAAAAACACGGCGGGTCAAAAAGTGGATATCCCGTTTCCCCATGTAAACGACGTCGGCTTAAGAAATGATCTTATCAGACTCTTCAACGACCTAGTCTATACCCATACAGAGCGGCAGGCCGGTTACGGCATAAAATGCAGAGGGCTTCTGCTCCTTATTATTCACCGCTTGCTTGAATTGACGGTGTACAACACCAATGCATCGGACGAGGATTACCGGATACAAAAAGCCATCCGCTATATCACTCAGCATTACACCGAGCGGCTTACAGTCAAAAAACTGTCCATCATAGCCGGACTCAACGCCGCGTATTTTGGCGTCCTCTTTAAGCGGGCGACTGGTCTTACGGTGAACCGGTATATTGCCGCGACGCGGGTGCAGAAGGCGAAAAACCTGCTGCAAAGCGGCGGATGCAGCGTTCAGGACGCGGCGGAGTATTGCGGCTACTGCGATGTATTTCATTTTTACAAACAATTTAAGTCCATTGTAGGGGTTCCGCCATCCCGGTACATTCCCAAAGGCGGAACGCGACATGAAGACTGATCGCGCCGGCAAAAGACGCGGCGCAACGCCGCGCAAAGCGGCCGTTCCGCTTTTTTCCCACTTGCCGGAGGGTTCGTTCCCACATATAATAGAAATGTCTGGCAGCCGGATCCGGCAAGCGGCGGATGCGCGGCCAACCGGACAAGCCACAGGCTTCAAGCCTCATGGCTTTTAAAAGAAAAAGGAGCAATCTATGAAATTCGATCCACAAGCTCTATCCGAATTTGCCGAATATTACGGCTTTCATTACGACATCGTAGACCCGCTCGCGCTGAAACGCGACGTTCTCATCGACATGGAACGGGGTCTCAAGGGAGAGCCTTCCAGTCTCCCCATGCTTCCGGCGTACCTAAGCCCTGTTTCCCATGTGTCGGCGGGCAAGACTGTCATCGCGCTGGACGCGGGCGGCACCAACTTCAGAGCCGCGCTCGTGCATTTTGACGAGAAGGGGCAGGCGGTGGCGGAAGGCGCCATGAAAGCGCCCATGCCCGGTACTAAAGGCAGAGTCGGCGTTACGGAGTTCTTTGACCACATAGCGGATTTGACCGCGCCGCTCCTTGAGAAACAGCCGGATGTTGAAGGCATCGGGTTCACGTTTTCGTATCCTATGGAGATGACCACAGATTTGGACGGCATACTGTTAGGGTTCAGCAAAGAAATCGATGCGCCTGATGTAATCGGCGCGGCGATAGGTCAGGGGTTGCGGGATGCGCTTGCCCGCCGTTCTGTAAAAGCGCCGCAAAAAATCGTGCTGATAAATGACACTGCGGCCACCCTGCTGTCGGGCGTGGTGCAGATAAAGAAGGACGGCGGCGTGTTTAGAGGCGAAGACAAGTACCATGTCGAAGCGGGTCCCGTGGTGGGTTTTATTTTGGGAACCGGTTTTAACACGGCGTATCCTGAAAAGGCCATTCCAAAAATCAATTTTAACAATCCCAGCAAGCCCCAGATCGTGGTGTGCGAGACCGGCGGATTCGCGCACCGGTACATGGGGATTCTTGACAAAGAATTCGACGCGGCGACCAAAAATCCGGGCGTTTTTCATGAGGAGAAACTCACATCCGGCGCGTATCTTGGACCTCTCACCTTTGTCATTCTGAAACGGGCGATCAAAGACGGCGTTGTCGCTTTCAGGAGATCCGGCGAATTTCTGGCGTTGAACGGCTTGCAAACCCGTTTTCTGAACGAGTTTATGTACGCGCCGCTTTCACGGGAAGGCGTCGTCGGCGAGCTTTTCGGCGAAGACGAACGGGACGCGCTTGCATCGCTTGTCTACCTCACGACGATTGTCACCGAACGGGGCGCCCGGCTTGCCGCAGGCGCACTTGCCGCTGTGGTTGAAAAAACCGCCGCCGGCCTTGACCCGTTCGTGCCGGTGCGCATTGCGATTGAAGGCACCACTTATATGATCTATAAGGGCATGCGGCGTTCCCTTGAATCATATCTGCATATAGCGCTTACGAGAGACAAACCTTTCAATTATGTGGTGTCTCCGGTTGAACAAGCATCGCTTTTTGGCGCGGCAGTCGCCGCTTTGAGCGCATAGGAGGAGGCGTTATGAAAGTAGTGGTGATTGGCGCCCAATGGGGCGATGAAGGCAAAGGCAAAATCGTGGATTATCTGGCGAATGATGCGCAGATAATCATCCGGTATGCGGGCGGCGCGAACGCGGGGCATACCATCGTGATAGGCGAACAGCAGTACGCGCTGCATCTGATTCCGTCCGGGATTCTGTACCCTGATAAAATGGTGGTTCTGGGCGCGGGCATGGCGATTGACCCTACGGCGCTGTTCAACGAGCTTGCCATGCTGAACGAGCGGGGAATTGATACGAAAGGCAGGGTTTTTCTTTCGGATCGCGCCCATATTGTGTTGCCCCGCTATATCCAGATCGACAAGGAGCGGGACGCGGCGCGGAAAAAACCCATCGGCACCACCGGACGAGGCATCGGCGTCACCTATTCCATGAAGAGCGACCGCGACGGCATCCGCATCGCAGACCTTTCGTGGAGAGAAAAGATGAATGAACTTGACGCATCTGACAGAGACTATCTTGATCCGCATATAGACGGTTTGGAGGCGATGTCCATTGATCTTTCAACGTATGTGTTTCACCATAAAAACGCGCAGATCCTGTTTGAAGGCGCTCAAGGCGCGCTTCTCGATCTCGATCTCGGCACGTATCCGTATGTGTCGAGCGGCATATCCTGCGCCGCAGGGGCCGCGATAGGCGGCGGCGTTGGCCCGCGGGGGCTTGACAAGGTGTTGGGCGTGTTCAAGGCGTATTCGACCCGCGTGGGAAACGGTCCCTTTCCCAGCGAATTCGACGCCGGTTCGGAAGACGCGCTTTGCAAATTCGTGCGGGAAACCGGACGGGAATACGGAGTTACGACCGGCAGACCCCGCCGTTGCGGGTACCTTGATCTCGTTGCGTTGCGCTACGCATGTCTCGCCAACTCAATCGACTCCCTGGTGATGACCCATCTTGACGTATACGATACGCTTGACGAGATCAAAGCCTGCGTAGCCTATCGTATCAACGGCAAAATGATGGAATATTTTCCGGCTTCGGTGGAGGCGCTCAACAATGCGGAGCCGGTTTTGCGGACGTTTAAGGGCTGGAAGAAGAAGCTGTCCGATGCGCTTGTCTACGAGGAGTTTCCGGTCGCGGCGATGGAGTACCTCGAATTTATCGAGCGGTTCTGTGAGACGCCGATTGACATTGTGTCTGTGGGCTACGACAGAAAAGAGACGATTATCAGGAAGAGTCCGTGGGCGAAGTGAAGCGGCATGATAGCTATTAATGGCAAGAGTTTATTTGAATATAACGACATAGAAGACGCTGAAAAACCTGTCTTTGCAATTACAAAGGGCGATATACAACTTGAAGCGCAGCGGCGTATAGGCAGGTTGCTTTTGGATGACGAAATTGAGAAAATAGCCGACTGTTTGGAATGGGGCGTTGGCGAGAGCATCGGCAACATGTATGCAAGCGCGTTTCAGGATTTGTGATATGGAAGTAGATTTGTATTTAGGCGATGCGCGCGAGGAATTGATGAAGATAAAAGAAAATTCAGTGGATTTAATTGTCACTTCTCCCCCGTATGCGGATCAGCGAAAGAACACATACGGGGGAATTCCGCCGAATAAATATGTAGAATGGTTCCTGCCTGTTTCCGAACAATTATTCCGCGTCTTAAAGCCAACAGGGACATTTATCTTAAATATAAAGGAACGTGTGGCAAACGGGGAAAGAAGCGTGTACGTTATAGAATTGATACTGGAAATGCGCAAGCAAGGATGGCTTTGGACCGAAGAATTTATTTGGCATAAAAAAAACTGCTATCCTGGAAAATGGACTAATCGTTTCCGTGACGCATGGGAGCGCCTGCTTCAGTTTAACAAAAACAGGCGTTTTAACATGTATCAGGAAGAAGTGATGGTTCCTATGGGCGACTGGGCGAAGGGACGGTTAAAGAATTTAAGCGCGACTGATAAAACACGGGACACTTCAAAAGTGGGAAGCGGGTTTGGGAAAAATATTTCAAACTGGATAGGAAGGGACAAAGCGTATCCTACAAATGTATTGCATCTTGCGACCGAATGCGCCAATAGAAATCATAGCGCCGTATTTCCTAAAGAATTGCCCGCGTGGTTTATAAAATTATTTACAAAACCCTATGACACTGTTTTAGATCCGTTTATGGGATCAGGCGCAACTGTTTTTGCCGCAAAAGAATTGCGCAGGCATTCCATCGGCATAGATGTTAATGAAGAATACTATAATATGGTGAAAAATAGCATTCATTCCGCTGATTTATACTTATTTGAATTTGGAAAGGAAAAACAATATGCCGCAACTAATGGTTAATGACGTTATTGAATATGTTGAAAATAATATCGCTATTTTTCATGAGAGACGGATAGGCAGGCTTGATAAATTAAAATTATCTGAAGCCTTGAAGAAAAAAAATCCTTATTTGTTTAAAGCGAAGGATATATTGTCCGCGCAGGAATTTGTAAAGACGCTCGTTGACACGCATATCTCTTCCAGTGAAGAGGGTGTTTTTGGCGATTGGCTTGAAGGCTTGGCTGTCTTTATAAACAGCAAAGTTTATGGCGGTTGGAAATCCGGCATTACGGGTCTTGACTTGGAATTTGATAAAGACGGAACAAGAAATATTGTAACTATTAAATCAGGTCCGAATTGGGGCAACGCTTCTCAAATAAAGAAAATGCTTTCTGATTTTAATACCGCAAAAAAAACTCTTCGAACCAGCGATTCAAACTTGCATGTCATTTGTATAAACGGATGTTGCTACGGACAAATCAGAAATCCCGATAAAGGATCGTATTTTAAATATTGCGGACAACAATTCCGGGAATACATCAGCGGGGATGAAAGCGTTTATATTGATATAATTGAGCCTTTAGGATATAACGCGAAAAAAAATGAAGATTTCACCGTGAAGTATAACGCTATGCTGAATAAATTCACAAAAGATTTTATAGAAGAATTTTGTTTCGCCAGCGGCGATATTGATTGGAATAAAATAGTGGAATTAAATTCCGGAAAGATGCACAAAGGACGCCCACGTTAATCAAAAACCAAACGGACGGCGATTCTGGCGTATGTACCGCCGTCCAGCGGCGGCGTTTATTGAAAGGAACTATTTGCATGATGAACAAAACAGAAAAAATACTTATTCTTGACTTTGGAAGTCAAACAACCGCGCTCATCGGGCGCAGGATTCGGGAATTCGGCGTGTACACCGAAATCATCGCGGGCGACGCGCCGCTGACCGAAGCGGTTTTAACCGGCGTTAAGGGCGTCATCCTCTCAGGTTCGCCGGAATCGGCGTACGGCGAAGGGATCGCGCCGGACAAGCGGATATATGAATGCGGGCTTCCGCTCTTTGGCATCTGCTACGGGCTGCAACGCATGACAACGGATCTGGGCGGTCTTGTCGAACCGCTTCCGAAAATGGAATATGGCGGCGTTGAGGTTGAAATAAAGACCGGCGGACAAAAAGCCGAACATAGCCAATTTCTCGCGGCTTTTGACGAGGCGATCCCGCTCAACCAGATTCTCGAAAGCGGCGATGCTGGCGGCGCCGAAGAAACCCGCGCCTATGAACCGCCTCTTCATGCTCCGTTGCGGTTCACCGCGTGGATGAGCCACGGCGACACTCTGACCCGGCTTGCGTCCGGATTTGTGCAAGTGGGAACAAGCGCGTCCGGTTTTCCCGCGGTGGCGCTTCATCAAGAAAAGCCGTGGGTGGGGGTGCAGTTCCATCCGGAAGTGAGCCATTGTGAGCGCGGCAGCGAGATTCTGGCTGCGTTTGTGTTCAGCATGTGCCGTTGTAAAAGAGAATGGACAATGGAGCAGTATGTTGAGGAAGCTCGCGCCGAGCTTTCCGCACGGGCGGGCGATAATCCGGTGTTGCTCCTCATTTCCGGCGGCGTTGATTCGACGGTTGTGGGGGCGTTGCTCCTTAAATCGCTTCCCATTGAACAGGTGCATCTCATGTACATTGATACGGGGCTTATGCGCAAGAATGAAACCCAATGCGTTAAGAAGGCTCTTGAAAAGTTGGGCGCGAAAAATCTGCGCGTCATCAACGCGGAAACGGAATTTCTCGCGGCGTTGAAGGGCGAAGAAGAGCCGGAAGCGAAACGCAAGATAATCGGCGATCTTTTTATCACCATTCAGGAGCGGGAAGTCGCATCGCTCGGATTGCCGGAATCGTATTTTCTGGCGCAAGGTACGCTTTATACAGACCTCATCGAAAGTGGAAAGGGCGTTGGAAAAAAGGCGCATCTCATAAAAAGCCATCACAACGTTGGAAGCCCGCTGGTTGACGCCAAGCGGAAAGCCGGCAAAATCATAGAGCCGCTTGACAGGCTCTACAAGGACGAAGCGCGCGCTCTGGGAAGATTGCTCGGCGTTGATGAGGATGTGGTTGCGCGGCACCCGTTTCCGGGACCCGGGCTTGCGGTGCGTATTTTGGGTGAAGTTACTAAGGAAAAGTGCGATATTCTTCGTGAGGCGGACGCGATTTTCATTGATGAGTTGAAAAGACGGCGGGCGCCCGATGGAACGGGCAGTCTGTATGATGAAGTGTGGCAAGCGTTTGCCGTGTTGTTGCCAGTGCGCTCAGTTGGCGTCGCCGGAGACAGCCGGAAATACGGGTGGACCCTTGCCCTGCGCGCCATTGTCTCAAGCGACGGCATGACCGCCGATGTGTACCGGTTCCCCATGAAAGACCTGCTCGAAATAGCCGGTATGATCACCAATTCCGTCAAAGAAATTGGACGGGTTACGTATGATATTTCATCCAAGCCGCCGGCTACTATTGAGTGGGAGTAGCGCCCGCCCTGTCGGCGCCGGACTATGGCGGGCGGACGGCGCCGACGCTTTTTGCCGTATGAAGGGCGGGAGCGGGTTCACGCCTTCTCACTTTTCTTGGGCAGCCGCGTGAGTCTATCCTGTCACGCGGGGCCGCGCCGATCCCACGCGCGGGGCCGCGTTGATCCCACACGCGGGGCTGTGTTGAACCCACACGCGGGGCTGTGTTGATCCCACGCGCGGGGCGCCTGTTTGAAACCCGCCGCTCGCAAGCCATGCGGCGGGTTTCAAAGGTTTCTGAATAGAGGCTTGGCGGCCT
>JAITIK010000127.1 GCA_031279555.1 Treponema sp.
CGCTTTTCCACCGCCCAGCGCTTGCTCAAGGATGTCCGGACCATCACGTACGACTTCCCCTTGATTGTTCCCCAGCCCGAATCGCCCGCGGAAGCCTGAACGCCCCGCCACCGGCCTGGCGCGAGGCTCGCACCCGCTCTGGCGCGAGGCTCGCACCCGCTCTGGCGGGAGGCTCGCGCCCGCTCTGGCGCGAGCCACCCGCTCTGGTGGGAGGCTCACACCCGCTCTGGCGCGAGGATCGCACCCGCTCTGGCGGGAGGCTGACACCCGCTCTGGCGCGAGGATCGCGCCCGCTCTGGCGCGAGGCTGACACCCGCTCTGGCGGGAGGCTCGCGCCCGCTCTGGCGCGCCGGACTCGCGCCCGCCCCGACCGCCGCCTCTTCCCCGCCAACGCCTTGCAGCGCCGCGTACAACGCTTCGAACAATAGTGAAAAGATAACAGGCTTGCCGATGCCAACGCTTCTTTCGTATTCGTGGAGCCGCGCTTCTTCGCCCCTCATAGGAAGCGGCATAATGATGCCGCCGGTTTAACGCCAATTATGAAGGCCGCCGCATCCCACGCTAAAGCCTTGAGGCGGCGGCGACTCCCAGGTTCTCCGCAATCATTTGCAGATCGCCGCCCGAAGGATTCTGGAACACCTTGAGGCCGAATTCAGGGAGGATCGCCAATAGGTGATCGATGATGTCCGCCTGAATGCGCTCATAGTTCACCCACGCCTTGTCCGCGCTGAAAAGGTATATCTCCATCTGCAAGCCGTTTTCATTGGGCTGAAGGTAGCGCGCCATGTTGGTCATATTCTTTGCGGCGTGAGGCGACGACTTCAAATAGGCTTCGGTATAGGCGCGGTAGGTGCCGAGGTTCGTCAAATGCCTGCCGGAAACATAATCGTCTTCGGGAATATTGAGGCTCTTGTTATATTCGGTTATTTCGGCGAGCTTGTTTTTCATGTACTCCGCAAGCGGCGGCAATGTGGACAACCACATGATTTCCTCTGCGGCAAGGAAGCGTACCGAACGCATATCAATAAAGATTGACCGCTTGATGCGCCGCCCGCCGGACTCGCTCATGCCGCGCCAATTCTTAAAACTGTCGGACACAAGCGCGTAAATAGGAATCGTAGTAATCGTCTTGTCCCAGTTCTGCACTTTCACCGATTGCAGGGTGATGTCGATCACGTCGCCGTCCGCGTTGTAAGCGGGCATTTCGATCCAGTCGCCGATACGCACCATGTCGTTGCCGGAAAGCTGCATACTGGAAACAAATCCGAGTATCGAGTCCTTGAAAACCAGCATAAGCACCGCGCTCATGGCGCCCACGCCGCTTAAAATGCCCAATGGCGATACATTCGCCGCAGTTGTCACAACCAGAATGCCGCCTATAATATACAAAAACACCTTGGCAAGCTGGATATAGCTCTTAATCGGTTTCCGTTTGGCTATTTCTTCAGCGTCGCTCCGGTAAATCATGTTGACGCCATCAAGAAAAGCCGCGCAGATATGCGCGGACATGCCCGCCATATACGCGACAATGAGACGGCGGACAAACCCGTCCACGCCGCCGGGCGTCAAGAAATCGGGAATAAGCGCATAGGCGATGAGAGCGGGTATGATGCGGGAAAGCCGGATAAAAAAGCGGCTTTCCATCAGTTTGTCGTCCCATGTCGTTCTGGTCTTTTTAATGATGCGCTGTACGCTGAACAAAACGAGCAGGGAAGAGAGTCTCGCCGCTATCAGTATGATGGCGATGAATATAAGTAGCGCCACTATCTCATTGAACCGCCCTGTCCACTCGCCGGACACGCGCAGATTTTCCCAAAAACGTTCCAATACGCCGTTGATAGCGCCATGCATATTTTCTCCTTGTTTCCTGAGCTTTTCCCAAGACCCGGTTAGTGTTGGGAATGCCTCTTCTGTATCTAAAATAATCTAATGTATCTAAAATTCCGCCAGCCCCGCGGCTCTGGGATACGGGATGACGTCGCGTATGTTCGCCATGCCAGTAACGTACTGCACGAGCCTGTCAAAGCCCATGCCGAAGCCCGAATGAGGGGCGCTGCCAAAACGCCGCACGTCGAGGTACCACCAATAACTTTCCGTTTTCATGCCGAGTTCCGACATGCGTTTCTCCAGTTTCTCCAGATTATCCTCACGCTGGCTGCCCCCGATGATCTCCCCAAGACGCGGCGCCAGCACATCCATGGCGCGCACGGTTTTCCCGTCATCGTTCATCTTCATATAAAACGCCTTTATCTCTTTAGGATAATCGGTGACGATCACCGGACCGCGCGCGACTTTTTCGGTCAAAAACTTTTCATGCTCGCTTTGGAGATCGCATCCCCATGACGGCTTGAACTCAAAGCCGCCCGCGTGTTTCTCCAGTTCTTTCACCGCATCCGTGTAGGAGATATGGGTGAATCGAGCGTCAACGACCGCTTCCAAAGCCGCGACAATGCCTTTCTCAACATGAGCGTCAAAAAATGCGAGGTCTTCGCCGCAGTTGTCAAGCGCGTAGGCGAGAAGCGACTTGAGAAAATCCTCGGCCAACTCCATATTGTCGCGCAGGTCCGCAAACGCCGCTTCCGGCTCCACCATCCAGAATTCAGCCAGATGGCGGGCGGTGTTGGAATTCTCCGCGCGGAACGTGGGGCCAAAAGTATACACGCGGGAAAGCGCGGTCGCGTAGGTTTCGGCTTCCAATTGCCCGGAAACAGTGAGGAACGTCTTTTTACCGAAAAAATCCGCGTGAAAATCCGGCGGCTTTCCCTGTCCGCCGTCATGGGCAACCTTTTCCATATCCAGCGTTGTCACCTGAAACATGGCTCCCGCGCCCTCGGCGTCATTCGCGGTTATAATGGGCGTATGTATATAGTGAAAAGACCTTTTCTGGAAAAACTCATGCGCAGCGTAGGCAAGGGCGCCGCGTACACGGGCGACCGCCCCGAAGGTGTTCGTCCGCGGACGGAGGTGGGCGATCTCCCGCAGAAACTCGAAAGAGTGCCGCTTCTTCTGCAAAGGATAATTCTCCGCGTCCCCAATGAGGCGGATTTCCCGTCCGGACACCTCGGAGCGCTGTCCCGCAGCCGGAGACGGCGCAAGCTCTCCCCGTATTTCAACCGAAGCGCCTGTTCTCAGCGTGGAGAGAATCTCGTCCGTCACATGCGCCGTCTCCTCCCGCTTGTCAAACGGCGTTTTGTCAAACGGCGTTTTATCAAACGGCGTTTTATCAAACGCGCATTGAATGCCGGCGAAACAGGAACCGTCATTCACCTCGACAAAAACGAGGTTCTTCAGTTCCCGTTTTGTCCTCACCCAACCGCGGACAACCACCGGCTGTCCTTCAGGATCAAAACGCAAAATATCTTTAATGAGATCAAACATAGGAGTAGTATAGCGCGATTCTTGCATTTAAACAATCCAAGATATTGAACAACCAATCAAATTCGGTTTCCCGTTAATTATTTTACGTAAACCGCCGGCTGTGCCGCGCCGCGCGTGATTCAAACGGCGAAAAGAAAAATATGTATAGGAAATTCGGGGAATTGACGCTGGAGGCGTGTGGGAAGACCGGAAAACAAATCTGTCAAATCAATGAACCTCCCCGCCCTGAAGGGCGACCCCACCGCGAATAAACAAAGCAAGCGGCGAAGCCGAAATTAAGAAAAACAAGGGTAGGGTGAAGCGCCAATCAAAAAACACATGGAAGAAGAAAAAGATTTGCAAGCGGATCGCCCCCTTTAAGGGGGCTTCCTCAAGCCGCCGGCCTTTGACTTAAAGAAAGCGTTTCAAAAATTGAAATTTTGGAACAGTCGCGCTTGACAAAAATAAAACAATATCATATACTGCAACCATTATTAGCGGCTGTCGTATAACGGTAATACCCCAGCCCTCCAAGCTGGAGCCGTGGGTTCGACTCCCATCAGCCGCTTGAATACAATTGTCTATAAAGTTATATTTTCCTGTACACCCCTAACTATTAAACGGTATGGCAACCGCGCGTGTGCGCATGAAGGAGTTCGCCATGCCGGGAACTTCCGGGTCTTATACCATCGTAAAGCGCAAAGACACAAAAAAGTTCCTTTTGACGTTCAATTCGTCCTGCGGGGCGCCCGCTTCCGTCCGTGGAATTCACCGGAGCGGGCTTTCCGTATTCGCCCGGAACGAGGAAGAGAAGAATAGTTGATATAGCGGTTAAACAGCTTCTTGAGCGTCCAGGATCAGCGTCAAGCGGAAACGAATTGCCAATGATTTTTCCAAAGATATTTCAGGGCGCTATACGCTTGTCTTCGGCTGTCAGTTTTGGCGTTCCGCCGGCTTTTTGGCGTTTTGGCAGACGAATCCTGCGCCTTGTTCTTTCCCATAACAACCCTGTATAACGGCGCCGCTGTACCGCAAACCGAATATTCGTGAACCTCGCTCCAGACGAACACGGCCAGGAGCGGTATATAACAACCGGATCCGCCACGCCTATAGAGGAGGAAGCCGCAGCGTGATGCGCCCGCCGGTCGCGCAACGGGGGCGCGGCGTTCTACTTTTTATGCCTTCTGTCAAGTTCCGCAAGAACTTCTTCTACGGCGACGCCGGCGCGGGTGATAAGCGCGGTGGTGAAATAGAGCAGATCCGCGGCTTCCCACACGATTTCATCATGGGTGGCCGCCGCGCAGAGTTCCCCAGCCTCTTCACGGACTTTCTCGCGCGCGAGTTCGTCATCCAAGGTGGCTGTGTAGGAACCGGGCGTGGGGTTGCGAAACCGTCCGGCTATGACGGACTGAAGAAAACGCCATGTGTAATCGCGGTTTGTATCAAAGCACGACCATGCGCCGGTGTGGCACACAGGTCCGGCGGGTTCTACGGTTGCGAGCAGGGCGTCCCTGTCGCAGTCGGCGCGTACGCGGATGAGTTTCAGCGTATTGCCCGAATGTTCGCCCTTCATCCAGAGTGTGTCGCGGGTACGGCTGTGGAAACAGAGGCGTTTGCGCTTGAAGGTTTCAGCGACGGCTTCACGATCCGCAAAACCGGTCATCATCACTTGACCGTCAACGCTTTGAGCGATGACCGGCAAAAGCGCGGACGGTTGCGGCGCAATTTGCGGCGCCGAAATTTCGCCCTTTTTCCAGTTGAGGCTGCGGACAAAGGCGTCCGCAAGGGTGATTGCGCCGGTGTACAGCGCCATGCCGAGTTGAACATCGCACCCAAGCGCCGCAAGCTCCTCAATTTCGCCTATGGTGGAGACGCCTCCGGCGGCGGTGACAAGGCAGGAGACCGCGGAGCGCAACTGTTTCACCGGCTCAAGGTCTATGCCGGTCATGGATCCTTCGCGTTCAACGCCGGTGAAGAGGAGTTCGCCCGCATAAGGTTCAACGGCTTTGGCGCTCTGGACAAGCGGAAGCCCGGTGCGGGTCTTCCAGCCGTCAACGACTATTTCATTGTCCCGCGCGTCAACCGCCACAATGACGCGCTCGCGCCCTATCTTTTTTGAGAGGGCTTCGAGAAACGCGACATTGACGGCGAACGCTCCATTGACGCGGAACGCGCTTGATCCCACAATGATCTTCCGCGCCCCGATGCTCACCAACTCTTGCGCCTGCGCAACGGTTCTGACGCCGCCGCCAACCCTGCATGAGGCTTTGCGGAGCAACGGCTTGATCATGCCGGCATTCGATCCCTTGCCCGTCGCCGCGTCAAGATCAATGACCGCCACCTCGCCGTACATGTCAAACGTTTCCGCGAGTTCCCCGGCGTTATCCCGCTGCAACATCAGTTCCGCGCCTTGTTTAAGCTGCACAACCTTTCCGTTTTGAATGTCTATTGATGCGATCACCATCGAACCGCCACTCCTTTTTTTTCCACATACGCCTTGATTTCACTGATAGTGGTTTTTCCAAAATGCAACATTGACGCCACGAGCGCCGCATCCGCGTTGGCGCCGGAGGGCAAAAGCGCGGCGGCGATCTGATCGAGGTTGCCCGCGCCGCCGGACGCAATCACCGGCACCGGCACGGCGTCGAGAATCGCCTTTGTCAGTTCAAGATCGTACCCTGCCGAGGTTCCGTCCGCGTCTATTGAATTGAGGAGAATCTCGCCCGCGCCCAAGGACACCGCCAATTTCGCCCATTCGATTGCATCAACGCCTGTATCGGTTCTGCCGCCGTGGGAAAACGCCCTCCAGACCGGAACGCCGTCTTTCTCCCCCACCCGCTTTGCGTCAATGGACAGGACCACGCATTGGCTGCCGTACGCGGTCGCCATATCCGCAAGAAGCCGCGGGTTGTTCAACGCCGAAGTGCATACGGACGCCTTGTCCGCGCCCGCGTTCATAGCGTCGCGCATGTCGTCAACCTCGCGGATGCCCCCGCCTACGCACAGGGGAATGAAAACTTCCCGCGCCACCTGCGCCACAACGTCAAGCAATGTGGCGCGGCTCTTATACGAGGCGCCTATGTCCAGAAATGTGAGTTCGTCGGCGCCTTCGGCATTGTAACGCCGCGCCATCTCAACCGGATCGCCCGCGTCCTGAATGCCCTTGAATTTAACGCCCTTTACCACCCGTCCGTCGTCTACGTCAAGACAGGGTATGATCCGCTTCGCTTGCATATATTTCCTTTCTTTTCTTGGTGATACTCTACAAAGTATGATGAAAAAATAATGGCGCTAGAGGCGCGACAAGCTGCTATAAAACAACGCTCATACCCATAGCAATCGAACGCCCTCATTGCCTGAGCCTTGCCATAACGCGAAACCCCGTGTGTGTCTTTCGGAATGTCGCGCGATACGCCCCGCATACGGTTCGCGTCAAATTTTCCGGTACAATTTTCAACACGGCGCTCATGTAAAAAAAATATCAACGCTAGCAGGTATTCATGCTTTTAATAACGCTCGAAAGACAGCGTACCCTCCAGGCTCCAGTCGCAGATTATACAAATAAGCGGACTCTTTGTCTACTAAACAAAAATCTCTCCATTCCTGTTTTTGGTTGAAAGTTCCTATTCGAGGCTGTTCCAAAACTTCAGTTTTTGGAACAGCTTCTTACACTGGAGAAAATTGCGCAAGCCGCAAACGCTTAACTTATAACGAATTGGCAATTTTCTCCAAGAGTTTGTCTCAAAACCAACCCGAACGAAGTTCTCGTTAAGTAGGTAAATGCCAGCGCGTTAGATTGCTATGATTTAAATTATCGGGAAAGATTGGCGTTCTAGCAGCCTGTCGCGCTTGTGGATTTTTGCGGCGCTTCGCGCCACAAAAATCCCGATTGTCGGTATCCTGCGAACCTTTGGTTGCGAATCTTTGGTTCGACAGAGTTTGCAAGGCAAGAAATCGCCCTAATCGGCGATTTCTTAGAATTTCACGCGCGAAGCGCGACAAACTCCTACGGAAACTTCGTTTCCGCTGAAGCGCAACCGGCCGCCGTAAAGCGAAGCTTGGCTGCCGCACAGGACAGACCGCGAATAGGAGCGCGGCGCAGCCTATCGCCGTCGTTCCCTCTTATTTTACTATAAGGAGCGGCGGTATGCGGGGAGCGGCCTGGGGAAACGGGAGCATGGCGATCCGCGAGGGGAAGGGGAGCGGCCTGGGTCCGCGGACGATGTAGCGGTTGTTGGAGCGGACGGACAAAGCGGAACTGGAAGCGGGGATTTGGTCTGGTCGCGCCAGCTTCGCTGACGTCAACGAGTCGCCATAACGGTGTCGCTCGTGATATTGGAAAATGGGAAATGAAATCCGGCGCCGGTACGAATGGGGGTTTATATACGTTTTCTCATGGAGAGCTTAATTAAAATTGGCAAACCTCCGGTTTTGCCGGCGGCTTATTCACCTCAATTACGGCTCCGTTTAACGCGCCCATACTTTATGTATCGCATCCCCTTTCTTTATGGCGGGTGAAGCAAAAAACGTTAAGATCCGCTAAAACTCCGGTTAGGTTTAGAAATTCCCCTGTATCATCCTCAGAGAACCCAGCCGGAGTTTTCAGGGGTTCCCCTCATGTTACTTTAATAATATACCCTTCTTTTCTGGGCGCCGCTTTGGGCGGATCGCCAGCCGCGTAACCGAGCAACACATGCCCCACGCCGATGTAATTGTCGTTCAGACCCCACGCTTTGAGCAACTCCTTGCCTTCAGGACTTTCAAACGCCTCTTTTGCGCGATAAATATAGACCGACCCGACGCCGAGGGCGTACGCCGCGTTGAGCAGGTTGCCGATGACAAGGCTGCCGTTTTCTACGGGCGTAGACTTGGTTTTGTCCACAAACACATTTACCACCGTGGGCGCCCCGTAAAACGGACGGGCGTTCGCATTGTCGAGAACCGCCGCGTTGAGCTTCTCGATTTTGGCGATGACCGCCTTGTCCTGCACCGCCACCATGACGGCGGACTGCTGTCCCATACCGCTTGGGGCATATGTACCCGCCTCAAGAATGGCGTCCAATTCGGCGTCTTTTATCTGCTCATCCTTGTATGAGCGGATGCTCCGGCGGTTTTTCAAATCATCCAGTGTTCCCATAATAGCGCTCCTTGTACTAATATTGATCGAGCCGGGCGGTATCGATGTCGTGTACTATAAATAAAAAACGGCGGTTAGGGAAGCGCTTTCTCCAGTATGATGGTGACAGGACCGTCGTTGGTGTACGCGACTTCCATGCGCGCCTGAAAGACGCCCGCTTCGCATGGTATTCCCCGCTTTCTGATTTCTTCCATGAAGTACTCGTAGAGTTCTTCGGCGATGTGAGGATCAGCGGCATCGCTGTAGGATGGGCGTTTGCCTTTGCGGGCGTCTGCGAGCAGGGTGAACTGGGACACGACGAGTACGCCGCCGCCTATGTCTTTGACGGAAAGATTCATCTTGCCTTCGGCGTCCTCGAAAATTCGCAGCCCCCCGATCTTTTCCGCCAAAAAGGAGGCGGTTTCGCGGGAGTCTCCTTTGGCGACTCCCAGATACACGAGCAGTCCCCTTTCACAGCGCCCCACGACCGTTCCTTCAACGGAAACAAAAGCGTTTCTGACTATTTGAACAACAGCTTTCATATAAAAAATATAGCATAAAGCGTAGAAAGATGGTATAGTACCAAATATGCGCAAAGTTACCCTATTTAGAGCATTTCCCACAATGAGAAACGCTTTGGAAAAAGCGGCTAAAAGCCCGCTTTTTCTCCCTAAATCTAAGGTCGCTTTCTCAAAACTGCCGCTTCGCGCGTTTTGGAAAAACCTCTTTATCTTTAGCGTTCTGTTGTGCGTCTTCCAGAGAGAGGCTGTCCAACTGGCGGCGCAAACAGCGGCGCAGTCTACGTCGGCGGCGTTTCCGGATTTCGATCCGGATCCCACGGCTCTGTACTATGCGAAAATGCGCCCGCCGTATTCATGGCAGGATTTAAGCGGCATGGCGTTATGGGCTTCTGGCGTACGGAATCAGGACGCCTATATGCCCCGCATTGCGAGCGCGGTTAGAGCATTGCAAAACGCGCCGGATTTGCCCGCCGGCGCCAGACAGCGCGGCGAATACGTACTTGGCTTTATGCACGACAACTACTTTAAACGGTATGAGGAAAACCAAACCTTAGTGAGCGCCTTGCTCGACACCGGCGCCTTTAACTGCGTGTCATCAGCGGTATTCTATACGATCCTTGCGGTCGCCGTTGATCTTGACGTTGGCGCGGTGATTACGCGCGATCATGCCTTTGCAACCGTAAACGCAGGCGGCGCTCATAATGCGGCGCTTATTGATGTGGAAACAACGAACAGATATGGCTTTGACCCGGGAACAAAAATCGAATTCCGCGACGAATTCGGCAAAATTACCGGCTACGCCTATACGGATCAACAAGATTACCGGGATCGTTCGCCCATCAGCCAACTGGAACTGGTTTCCCTCATTCTGGCAAACCGCATTTCGTATTTGGAAAAGCGACGCCGTTATACTGCGGCCATCCCCCTCATGGCGGACTCGACCGCCCTGCTTTCAATGCGCAGAGAAAAAACATCCTCGCCTTTTTTCACGGATCATGAGGAAAATCTGAAAATACGCCTTGTTAATTTCGGCAAAGACCTTGAACGGGCTGGCAAATACGACGACGCGCTTCTCTATATCGCCAAGCTTCAATCCCGTTATCCAGGAGATCCGGAGCTTGATGAGTTGACCGGCATAATCGTACACAACGCTGTGGCGACCCGGCTGCGGCAAAACCGCGCTACCGAAGCGCGGGATTATCTTATCGCTCATAAACAACTTGTCAGCCAGAAACAGTTTGCGGCGTTAAACGCGCAGATACGCGCCAATGAGCTTGTGGCGCTTGTCAATTCGCTGAAAACTCAGGCGGACGCCGAATACGCGCTGTCGCTTCTGAACGACCAAGAGTTGGCGTCCTTTATTGGGGAACAAAAAAGTCTTGAGATACGGAACGCCCTGCTCAATCAGAAGGCTATCTTTATATCACGGGAGCAAGGGCTTGCGGCGGCGATTCAATTTACGGAAGCGGTTCTCGTAACGTATGGGCGAATTCCTGAGCTTGAGCAAAATCTCGACGTATTCCGCAACAACTACGCGAGCGAATTGCATAACAATTTTGTCTCATTGTGGAATAGCGGCAGGAAAAATGAAGCGCGGGCTTTCTTGCGGGATGCGCTCAGGCTGCTTCCTAACAACAGGTTGTTGTTGAATGATTTGCGGATTGCGGAAAGCTGGTAGGCGTTGTTTCTGCGCCGTAGCGCCAGCCTAGCAGTTTGTCGCGCTTCGCGTATAAATCCCAAGAAATCGCTTAACCGGCGATTTCTTGCCGTGCAAACTACTATCGAACCATAGGTTCGATAGTACCGCAAAAACCACGATTTACAGGCTGTTGCGGTTTTCCTGTTCCTTCACCCTTCGCTCCGCCTCCTCATACCCAAATTCAGGCAAAAGCGAAGCTGCATAGGCGGCGGACGAATCCAGCAAAGCGGCGCACCTATCCTCATTCGGCGTGATCGTCTCAACGCATTTGGCTCTGAACAATACAACCGCGCGTTCAAGCAGACAGAGGCTTTCCAAGAGGGAGTCGGCGATCACGGGGAGAAAGGCGTTGAGTTCGAATTCTCCCCGGGATGCGGCGATTGTAATGGCGAGATCATTCGCCTGCACCCGTATTGAGGTCTGGATGACCATTTCTGGAATAACGGGGTTCACCTTTCCCGGCATGATGGTGCTGCCCATTTGCAGAGGCCGTACGGTTATCTCCCTAATGCCGCCGCGCGGTCCCGCGTTCATAAGCCGGATATCGCCGGCTATTTTGGAAAGGTTGACCGAGAGCGCTTTGAGCAACCCGGAAACTTCGACAAACACGTCGTTGTTTTGGGTAATATCCATGGGATACTCGGCGGCGGCCAAGCCGATGCCGGTCAGTTCCCGCAATCTCTCGTACGCCAGAAACCGGTATCGCCGTTCCGCGGTGTCGGCGTTGCCGACTGCGGTTCCGCCCAAATTCACCTGCCTCAGCCGTTCCTCTATTTTGTAAAGACGCCACCTGTCGCGCCCTATGGCCTGCGCGTACGCGCCGAATTCTTCGCCTAACGTAATAGGCACCGCATCCATAAGCTCGGTGCGCCCCAGTTTTTTTATATCGCTCCATGAGGCTTCCTTTTTCTGGAGGCTTTCCTGTAGTTTGGCGCATTGTTCGCTCAAAGAGCGCAGCGCCAGAATCGCCGCTATACGCAGCGCCGTCGGGTATACGTCGTTGGTTGACTGCCCGCGGTTTATATGATCGATTGGGTGTATTATATCGTAAGCGCCCACAGGTTTTCCCATGTCTTTAAGCGCAAGATTTGCGAGAACCTCATTGACGTTCATGTTGGTTGAGGTTCCGGCTCCTCCTTGCAGGGCGTCCACCGGAAAAAGCGGCTCAAGGTTTTCCATTGCAAGGATGCGGTCGCAGGCGCCGGCAATGGCGCGGTAAATTTCCGCTTTACCGGAAGCGGCTTTCTCTTCCAGTTCCTTGTAGACAAGCGCGGCGGCTTTTTTCACTATAACCAACGCTTTGACAAGCAATGGAGACGTTTTTTTATAATGCAAGCTGAAATTGTCAATAGCCCGCGCGGTCTGAATGCCATAGAGGGTTTCATCGCGCAAAGTTATTTCACCGATAAAATCTTTTTCCGTACGCATTTTCTTGGTTGGAAGTCCGGAGTCTTGATTGCGGCGGGATGTTTGTCCCGCCACATCGCATCAGCACGCGCTTTTTTAAAATATCGCTACTACGCTGCCGTCTGACCAGGTTGCGCCGATATAATCTTTGACTTTCTGGGAAAGCAGGGCTTTCTTGAGCGCTTGAATTCGAGGATCGCTTTCCACGCCTTTCTTGACAACCACTATGTTGACATAGGGGGATTGAGAACCTTCAATAATGAGGGAATCCCTCAGCGGATTGAAACCGGCTTGCAAGGCGTAGTTGCCGTTGATGGCCGCCGCATCCACATCATCCAAAGAACGGGGAAGCTGCGCCGCTTCAAGTTCCGTGAATTGAAGATTCTTCGGGTTGCTCACTATATCAAAGTGGGTCGCCTCCAAGCCCGCGCCGTCTTTCAGCGTGATAAGCCCATTCGCCTGAAGCAACAACAGGGCGCGTCCGCCATTGGACGGATCATTGGGAATGGCGATAAGCGCCCCGTCAGGAATATCCGCGATGGTCTTGTACTTCTTTGAATACAGGCCAAACGGCTCAATATGTACGCCGAAAGCGGATATTAACGAGGACGACCATTCGGCGTTTGACTCAAGATAGGGAATGTGCTGGAAAAAATTGGCGTTAAGATCGCCGCGTATGAGCGCCTCATTCGGTTGTACATAATCGTTGTACTCAACGATCTCAAGCGTAATTCCCTGAGCTTTCAGATCATCCTTGATCAAATTGAGCAGTTCCGCGTGAGGAACCGGCGTCGCGCCGATTTTCAGCGTTTGTTGCGCGCCACTGTCTTTCTGCGGACTGGCGAACGCCGGCTGAATGAGGGCGATGGACAGCAGTCCCACCGCCGTCAAACCAATAAATTTCTTCATATGTCTCTCCTTTTAGAGTGTTTGTTTTCCTATAGTATCGTATTGCTGGAAACAAAACAAGCGAGCCTTATAACATACTAATTACATAGGATTATGTAATAGTTTATAGAAAAATAAAAAAATGTCAATAGATCCAGTTTCAAAACGCGAACTTTGTTCAGCGAACTCTGTTCGGGTTAGTTTTGAAACTGGCTTGGGGAAAAGCGGTCAAAAGTCCGCTTCTCCATCTAAATCTATTGAAACAGCTTTAAAAGCGCATTGCATGTGAAATCCATTATAACATACATGGAACCAGATCCCCTTACAAACGCGGCGCAAAAATTATTTGGCCTTTCGTATCTTTTTCCGTACCAGCGGCTTGTCGTCTCAAATATACTTGAAGCCGCCCAAGCGGCCGGCATTCCTATATGGTGGACGGGCGGACCGGAAGCGCTCCCTGAACAACCGGATGGCGAAGACCGCAATGAAGACCGCCTCTACTGCGGACTCCAGATCGTCATTTTGCCGACCGGCGCGGGCAAATCATTGTGCTTCCAGCTTCCAAGCCTGCTCCTGTCAGGCGTGACATTGGTCATTTACCCGATTCTCTCTCTCATGGCGGATCAAGAGCGGAGGCTTCGGGAAAAAGGCTTTGCGCCGGTACTGCTCCGAGGCGGACAGAGCGGCGAAGAACGCGCCGCGCTCTGGGAAAAGGCGGCGAGCGGCGAATCGCGGTTTATCATTGCAAACCCTGAAGTACTTATAACGCCGAAAGTGATGGAAAAACTTCACGAATTGAACATCGTTCATGTGGTTATTGACGAGGCGCATTGCGTAAGCGAATGGGGCGAGAGTTTTAGGCCAAGCTATCTCAGAATAAACGAGATCATACAAGCGCTTGCGCGCGGCGCCGCCGGCTCACGCAAAGGTCTCCCTCTTGTAACGGCGTTCACCGCAACGGCGTCAGCGCCTGTTCTTGAAAAGATAGACCGGTACATCTTCGGCGGCGCGGCGCCAGCGCATCGCATCGTCGGCAACCCGGACAGAAGCAACATCATGTACGCGGCTCAGGGTTGCGTCTTGCGGGATATGGCGGCGCGCGACCTTGTAAGAGAAAACAAACGCCCGGCCATCGTATTCTGCTCTTCAAGGAACGGAGTCGAGGGACTCGCCCGCTTCCTCAGAAATGAACTAAAGGACAATGACGTCAAGTTTTACCATGCGGGACTGAGCCGCGAAGAGAAAACTGCGGTCGAAGAATGGTACCTGCCGCATCCAAGGGGCATACTTGTCGCAACCTGCGCGTTCGGCATGGGCGTAGACAAGGCTGACATACGCACCGTCATACACCGCGACATCCCGCCTTCAGCGGAAGCGTACTTGCAGGAATCGGGCAGAGTCGGCAGGGACGGTCTGCCTTCAAAAGCAATTCTGCTCTGGGGTCCGGAGGACGAAAGCCGCGTCAAGAGGGCGAAAACGGAAGCCGGCAAACGGCGCATACTGGATATGATGGACTACGCGAGGTCCGCCGGCGCAAGCGGTCTGTGCCGGCGTGAATTCCTTCTCAATCTGATGAGCTACAAAGGCGAACTATCGGTTCCAGAAACAGACTGCTGCGATGTATGCGCCAAAACCGCGACAAACGCGCTGCGAGAGCAGGGCGTCCTTGAGTTTTTCAAGAAATATCCCCGCGCTTACACTATCACCGAAGCCTCGCATATACTGGGCGAGTTGCGCATATACGAGTGGAGCGAAGACGACATAAAAGAAGCCGTTCACGCGCTCATTGAATGCAAGAAACTCACGGTGATAAAAAACCTTGGGCCTTTCCCAAAACCTGGTTGGTTTTGGGAAAGGCTTTGGAAAAACAAGATTACGCCAGTAAAAATTCCCTCAATATCTTGAATAGTTTGTCCATGTCAATTGGTTTGCCCAAGTGTTCGTTCATGCCGGATTCGCGCATCTTGATCACATCTTCCTGAATGACATCGGCAGTCATGGCGATAATGGGCAGGGTTTCGGCATCCTTGCGTCGCATTGAACGGATCATTTTTGTCGCGGCGCAACCGTCCATCACCGGCATCTGTATATCCATAAGAATAATGTCATAGTAGTCCTCTGGGGATTTCTCAAAACAGGCGAGCGCTTCATTTCCATTCGACGCCATTTCTATGGCAATCCCCGTATCTTCAAGGATTTCTCCCAAAATCTCACGGTTTATATCAATGTCGTCAACAATAAGACACCGCTTGCCGGAGAAATCCGGCATAGCTTCGACTGTATCCGTTTTCGCTTCTTTAACGATCTTTTTATCACACGCCGGGCAGCGTATGGTGAACGAAAAACTGCTCCCCTCACCCTGTTTGCTTTTCAGGGCAATCGTACCGCCCATCATCTCGACTATGTTTTTTGAAATGACAAGACCAAGCCCCGTACCGCCGTAGGAACGCGCTATGCCGCCATCCGCCTGCTCAAAAGGCTGAAAGAGCTTGGCGGCTTGTTTCTCGCTTATGCCGATCCCTTCATCGATCACCTCAAAATAATAGACGCTTGTCCCTTCGCCATTGCCGCCAGTATCAGCAAGCTCTTTGACAATAAGACGAACCTCGCCTTCAGGCCGGGAGAATTTAATCGCGTTTGACAGAAGATTGATCAGCGCCTGATTGAGCCTCAGAGAGTCCGCGAAGAGGCAGTCGTTGCGGATTTCGCCTAATTCAAGCCGTATAGAGATCCGCCGCTCTTTTGCGCGGCTCTGCATCATAGAGACCACGAAACTAATGTCATCTATAAGGGAGAACTCGACCGGCTCCAGATACAGTTTGTCGGCTTCGAGTTTTGAAAAATCAAGAATATCGTTGATGACGCCTAGAAGGTGCGCCGAAGAGTTGTCTATCTGTTTGAGACAGGTCTGCATCTTTTCCGCATCGTCTGTTTTAAGGGCTACCTGTGTCATGCCCATGACGGCGTTGAGCGGCGTACGGATTTCATGGCTCATGCGGGAGAGGAAATCGCTTTTCGCCTTGCTTGCCGCCTCCGCTTCCAATTTTGCCTTGGCAATGCCGGTTATATCGGTCAACAGAAGCATCACACACAGGGAATCAACGTCCGGATTCAGATGCCGCTGATTGCCGCTCCGTTTCAACGTCATGGCGTACATATGCTCCTGTAAGACGATATCGGCTGTATAGGTCGCGGCGTCACCCGCATCGGGCGTAAAGAGCGGAAAAAAAAGCGCATCAACCTGAACCTCGCCCTTTTCTTTTTCTTCCCAATTCGTTACGGCTGTCCGCGCCAGAATTTTGGCGAGGAACTGCCCGTCGTTTGCGTCAAAACCATGCCGCTTGATAAATTTGTTCATCGCTTGATTGCGGTACACAAGAGCGCGCGATATATCGAAAAGGGCGATGGCGTCAGGAACCGCGTCAAACTGATCGCAGATGACGTCCATTGCGTTGTTCAACCCCTTGAGAATACGAAGATAGTTGCCCCGAAGCGACGCGGTTTTCGCCCGCGCAAGCAAATTGCCCCCACGCGCGGACGCCGTTATATACTCAATATTGCTGACAACTTCCTGAAAAGATTCGGACATGCCTACAAAAGCCATTGCCAAATTTCCGATTTCATTTTGCTGTCTGATAATGGCATGCGGCAGATTCTGGATGAACTGCCCCTTCTTGAACAAATGCTCTTCCGCGTTTTCAATGCTTTTGAATGACTTCATCATCTGGTTGAGCGGTTTGCTTATGGAATAGGCGTTGAGAATGGTCGCAACAACGATGAGAACAATAAGAACAAGGCCAATGCCAAGCCCTATGACAAGGGCGCGATACACCGGAGCCGTGATGATTTTCGCAGGGATTCCCACCATAAGCATCCACGGCGTGTCCGTTCTTCCTATAAAAAACGGCGCCACGATAAAGAACATATCTTCCTTTAATTCGGGAACATAGTTGAAAAAAGAAAACGTTCTTCCCTGCCGGACCGCGCGCGCCAACGCCTGAAAATTATCGCCCGCCAGACTTTGTTCAGTGAGCCACATCTCTTTTCCAATGCGTGAAGGGTCGAAATGACCGCATATGATGCCCCTGCTTGAATAGACCGCAGACACGCTTCCCTCGTACGGCTTTATGGACATAACTCTCGCCTGTATAACCGGCGCTTCAATGTCAAAGCCCACAGCCCCTACAGGGGCGCCGTCTTTTTTTATCGGCGCGGCTACATCGACCAGCAACTTTTCTTGATCTTCAATCGTCCAATACGTTGGATCGATAATAGCCTCTTTGCCCGTTCTAAACGGAATCTGATAGAAATCGCCTTGACCTTCCCGCTCGTAGTCTACGCACGTTTTCAATTTGATTTCACCGTCGATATTCAACCACCACGGCGCGAAACTCCCTTCGGCGCTCGCCCCCACAGTACCAGCGAATTGGGCGTCAAGACCGTCAAGTTCATTCGGCTCCCAAATAGTCCACGCGCCGACTATCTCCGGATTCGCCGAAACTATTTGGTTGAGGAGCAAGTTGAAAAGAGGGCGACGTCTGTCAAAAGGTATCTCTTCAACTCGCTCCATGATTTGAGACAAGGTTCTTGCGGTGTCCAAATAAATTTCAAGCCAAAGCTGAATTTCTTTTCCTTCTTTTTGCGCCACTAAATATATCTCGCGGTTTATCAGCGTCCGCATCTGGGTCTCCGTCACCTTTACAAAGACAGCGGTAAAAAGCAATACGCCGATCAACAGGATGCTAATATTGACAAGGATCAATTTTTTCCCAATATTCATTCACACAACTCCGATTTCAGTCCACCAGCAAGACGAGACACGCCTCTATCCACCCGTAGGCTTCCCTCGGATACACCGTTTTAATAGAAAGAAATTCAAACAGACTTTCCCTAGGCTGATTCAAGAAATAATACGCCTGCCCCAAATAAAAACGCGAACGCGCCTCAATCCCGGCGCTTCTCGGCAAAGAGAGAAAGACTCGCAACTGCTCCTTCGCCTCGTCCCACGACTGCCGGGCGAACGCGCCTTGAATAATGGACCGGAAGGCGTATTCTTCTCCATTTGCCGGCGGATTCAAGTCCTCCGTAAACGTAACGGGCTTTCTTGCTATTTGGGGTTTTTTCATCTTTTTTACATCCGCCAATGAACGCGAGGCCTCGACGCTCAAAGGCGTCGGCGTGAGGATTCCCATACCGCCCAAACTGAGTCCCGTATGCGGCGCGATAAGAGGCAACGGCGCAGGACGCAGGCTCTGTACATTTCCACCGGAACCCGCTCCGGAAAGCGGCGCGGTCACCGGCTCCTCAAGGGCGTTTTCTCCCGCTATAATTTCAGCGACGCCCTGGGACAGCGCTTCCTGAGAAACAACCGCGTAGTAGTACGGTACGCCCGGCAACGGATAATCCGTAAAAGGAGATTGGACATTCATTTGAACGATGATCGCGTACACAAAATCGCTTTTTTGACGCAACGGCTCAACGCTGCGGTACAGCATCAGATTGTCGCCCCGCGCCGTAAAAGTGATGACGACTCCGCCGCCGCTGGCTACGGCGTTCAAAAAAAGCCGTCCCTCTGCCGGAGGAGAAGACGTTTGGGGCAAAGGCGGGGGATTCTCGCCTCCGTCCTGACGCCGCAGGTCATAAATACGAACCTCAAGGTAATTGGTGTAATACATCCTGTCCAAAAAATACATTGCGCCTGATGCGTCGCTCGCCACAATATAATAACAACGCGCCTGCTGGTCACTTATTTCATCAATATAATACTGCATCCCGTACGGCGCTTCCGCTGAGGTTATGTCGAGGCCGCCCGCCGCCTGCGATGCAAGGCGCGTAATGTCAATAGGCGAATCCGACATGTACACCGTCACCGGGCCCGTGGCATCGGGAGAATCCGTCCATGTAATGCGTATGAGGTTGTTTTGGAGATGCGCCGCGATATTGGACACAGAAGGGGCGGCGACCGCTTCCTGCGACGAAAGGACGAGAGGCGTCAACAAAAGCCATGTTAAAAAAAAAATTGCAACGCCGTTCTTAACGCCGGCGGCCGCACCGGCATATGCGCAATCCACTCAAAAGAATGGAGCTTCCTGTCCGCCTTTTTGCACAGAAAAAGCATGTTATTTATCATTCCTTTCATGTTCGATAAAATCAATACTATTCACGCCTTTACCGGGAAAAGCGTGATGTGGAGTCCATTTCCGGCAGCCACCTAGCAGCCTGTCGCATTGTAGGTTGTCGCGCCATTTTGTACCGCAAAACCACGATTATTGGGATCCTGCGAACCTTTGGTTCGATGGCAGTTTGCACGGCAAGAAATCGCCTTTAAGTCGGATTTCTTGGAGATTTTATGCGCGAAGCGCGACAAGCTGCTAACGCCGAAAATTCCGAAAACCCAATGATGACGTACTTAATGTTATCAAGATAGCATTTTTTGAAACGGATGTCAACCGTGTTTCCCAAAAACCGTATGCAAGAGGCGGATATCCACTTCACCTAGCAGCTTGTCGCATTGTAGGTTGTCGCGCCATTTTGTACCGCAAAAACCACGATTATTGGGATCCTGCGAATCTTTGGTTCGATGGCGGTCCCTTGTAACGCGCCAATTTTAAAGCCCGCTTGACAAGCGACGGCGGAATAAGGCGGTTGTTCCAAAAGTTCAGTTTTGGAACAACCTCAAATTTCTCCGAATGATCTGGTAAATATCCGGATATGA
>JAITIK010000045.1 GCA_031279555.1 Treponema sp.
CCGGTTTTTTGCTCGATCTGCGCCTTAAACACGTTGTCCATAGCCGCGGCCATAGGATGGCTTACACCCCAGTTGTCGCCGACCTTAATAGTATACGTCTTCGCCACTGAAGTTCCGCCGCCATCCGATTCCCCGGTTCCAAATACCATAGCAGGAAGCATCAGTCCTGCTAAGACCGTTAATAAAAAATTTTTTTTCATAGCGCTTCCGGCGTTAAATCATGCCTAGCATGATTAACCCCTTCCTCCTGTGTGTTACTATATCTCTTAAACTAAGAGAGTTTATACATTCAGAATAGTTTACAATACAAGCATTGTCAACTAAAATTTAAAAAAATATCCGGCGAAGCGCACATCTCAAAGTTCTCCAAATATATGGAATTCTAGCGCATGGACGCAGTTTTTACTTTTTATTCGCAGTGGGGTCTAATACCCCGCGCTGAAGTGCGAGGAGGTTCGTTAGGCGAATCCCATACGGTGTAACGCCCTGCGGCAAGAGACGGCTGAAAGCAAGAATATACATGAGTGATTGAAGAATTTATTTCACGCAAAACGGAAGAGACGACCGTCCGCCGCTCTTCACAGCCTCTACGCCAACAATAGGCCAACTTGATAGATAATGACGCTCAAAACGCCGCCCAGCAAGAGGAGGAACGCATACTCAAACCCCAGCCATTTCCAGCCGAGTTCGGCTTTTATGGTTGCAAGCGCGGCCAAACATGGCGGAACAACCAGTGTAAACAGCATGAATACAAAGGCGATAAGCGGCGTCATGTGCGGATCGCCGGTTATGGCGGCGCGAAGCCCCTCGCTTTCCTCGCTTTCTTCGGAACCAACGCGGTACAGGATGCCGAGCGTGGAAACAATCACCTCTTTGGCCACTATGCCGATGACGCTTGCCGTAGCCAATTTCCAGTCAAAGCCCATCGGTTTGAAGACCGGGGCTATGAAATGCCCGATACGTCCGGCGAAGCTATGCTCAACGGCGAGTTGCTCTCCGGACACCGCCACATACGCGGCGACCGCTTCTTCGTCCGCGCCGGGATTGCTCTCAAGGTACGTTGCGGCAAACGCCCGCTCTTCCTCCGGGGAAGGCTCGTACATGGGGAACGTCGTAATGATCCACACCAAGACTGATGCGGCTAAGATGATGGTGCCCGCTTTTTTGATGTAGCGGGACGTTTTTTCCCATACATGCCACAATACGCCCCGCACGGTAGGCGCGCGGTACGGAGGCAATTCCATCACGAATGGAGTCGGCTCGCCGCGCAAGACCGTCTTTCTCAACACAAAGGCGGAGAGCAGGGACAGCGCGACCCCGCAGGCGTACAGCAAAATCACCATGTTTGCGGCGTTTTTCGGGAAAAAAGCCGCTGCTAAAAGCACATGTACGGGCAGTTTCGCGCCGCAACTCATAAGCGGCGTGATAAGTATCGTAAGGATGCGGTCGCGCTGGCTTTTCAAGGCGCGGGCGGCCATTACCGCTGGCACCGAACAGCCGAAGCCCAGCATCATGGGAAACACCGACTGACCGTGCAAGCCGAACGCATGCAGCAACTTGTCCGAGGCGAAAGCGGCGCGAGCCATATAGCCCACATCTTCCAAAATCGAAAGCAGGCAGAACAGTATGACGATGAGGGGGACAAACGATAGAACGCCGCCCACGCCGCCTATAACGCCGTCAACGAGAAGGGAGCGGAAAAGCGCGTCCGGCATGGCGTTGTTCAAAACGCCGCTCAAAAACGTGAAAAATCCTTCAAGCCAATCCATCGGATACTGGCCGATGGCGAATGTAAGCTGGAAAAGCAGCCACAACACCAGCGCGAACAGCGGCAACGCGAGAAAACGGTTCATTATAACACGGTCGATTGCTTCGGTGAGGGAAAAATCCGGCGTTTTGATTATCTGGAGCGATTCCTGTATAGCGCCGCGTATGTAGCCGTACCGCTGTTCGCTTACCACGATTTCCGCGTCTTTGCCGTAGTGTTTGTCCAACCAGAACACGGCTTCTCGCGCGAAAGCCTCAATTTCTTGCGCCCGTTCATGCTCTTTGAGACGCTTGTAGGCGTCGGAATCTTTTTCCAGCAGTTTCACCGCAAGCCACCGTTCTGGATATTTCTTAGTAAACGCGGCGTCCGAGCGGATCATGGCCTGCAAGCCTTCAAGTTTGCTTTCGATTTCCGCGCCATACGTTACGGTGTGGGCGGTTTCCCGCGCCGCAGTCTCCCGCAAGCCAGCGTCATTTAACGCATCAACACAGTCAAGCAACTCGTCTACGCCCCTGCCTTTGGATCCGACCGTTTTAACCATAGGAATGCCAAGTGAAGCTGACAACGTTTTTTCATTGATCCTGATGCCCTTGGCTTCAGCCTCATCAGTCATGTTAAGCGCCCCGGCAACGGGTACGCCCAGTTCCTGAAACTGCAAGCACAGGTATAAGTTCCGTTCAAGATTCGTTGAATCAAGAACATCCACGATGATGTCGGGCTTTTCGTCAAGGATAAAATCCCGCGCCACAACTTCATCAATGGAATACGCGGTTAGTCCGTAAATGCCCGGAAGGTCTATCAAGTGGTACTGCCGCCCATTGCGGCTTATAACGCCTTCCAGCTTTTCAACCGTAACGCCCGGATAATTGCCGACTTTGTGGTGCGCTCCGGTCAGGGCGTTAAACAACGATGTCTTTCCCGAATTCGGATTTCCGGCGATTGCGATCCGCAGGCTTTGTTTACTCATGCCGCGCCTCTTTTGAATATCCGCTGGATTTGCGTCTGACAAACAACCGCGCCGCATCGCGTACAGCCGACCAGTCTCCCACCGGCTCGACTTCGATGCCCGCCGCTTCAAACCGCCGAATCAGGATGTCGTAGCCCCGTATGCGTATCTGCAACGGCCCATGAAAAAAACCTACGCGCACAACCGCGCCCTCAGCGCCTGCGGTGAACCCCATGTCCGCAAGCCGCTTGCCCACCTCCTTGCCAAGGGTCACCTTGGACACAGTGAATGATGCCCCTTTTGGGGCGTCCGACAAAAGCATAGATACTCCTCTCCCTCCTTACGGAAGGTGTTATAAAACTCTGAAGGAGTTTTAATTGTAGTGTCTAAAAAGGCTGAGACTGAAGCCTTGCCTTTCTAGATAAAGCCGATTCTAATACTAATGACTGCCGCTGTTTTTGTCAATTGTTATGAGGGAAGCGGCAAAATATATGCGTTTTTTCCATCTAAATGACCCGCGCAGAAATAACATGACCTTTTGGCCATGTTATTTCACTATTGTGTAAGCAATCAAAATAAAATGCAGGCGTTTTATTTCTGCGCGGCTCCTAAATCTAAGGCGGCTTTCCAAAAACTATCGCTCCGCGCGTTTTGGAAAATACTCTTTATAAATCTACGACCTCGGCGTTGGCGAAATGCTGAGGCTTCTTACGATGCGGCCGCTTTCGTTTTCTCAGCTTTTGCTCGCCGGTTTGCCCGTCTTGCAACGGCGTTTTTTCCTGCCCTGTTGACATCGGAGCGACGCTTCTCGTGGCGGCGCCCGCCGTTTGCTTCTGATTGGACGCAGGCCGCGCCGTCTGCTCATGTTGCCGCTCCCACGGACGTTCACTGGCAAAAAGCGAGCGTTTGACAACAACGCCATGTTCCCTATAGATGAGTTTTACCGCGCCGTCAAGGTCAATACGCGGCGGATTCATGGGCAACACAAACTGGCGGGCTTCATAAAAGGTCTTTTTATAATGGTCAATATGCCGCTCACTCCAGTCTACATCCATCTCCAGATAGTCCCATATCAGAGCGGCGAGCCTTCTTTTATCTTCGGATTGCTCGCTTTCCTGATTCAAGGCGGCGAGCCTTTGCAGGTATTTTTGGCGGAAAGCGGGATATTCCCGCATGAGTTTTGATGCGTTGGGTTGGAGGTATTGATACAGCCCAAAGTTTTCAAGATTTTCAACGATCACCCCCGCGCTTGAAGAACGGATGATTTTGAGAATTTCCTCGGTACGGCGCGAAGGCGAAACCTCGTCAAGCAAATGCGCCTGCCGCCTGATCTTCAAACCAAGAGAAAACGGCAGTCTAAAGCCAGCCGCCGAAGCGTATTTTACCGCGCGGATTATACGTACCGGATCGTCAATAAACATGGTCTTTAAAGGAATGATAGGCTTTATGCATCGATTGCGTATGTCTTTCATGCCTCCAACATAGTCAATCACCAACTGTTTTTCGGGATCGTAAAAAAGCGCGTTGAAGGTGAAGTCGCGGCGAAGCACATCTTCTTCTATGGTGCCGAAGATGTTGCCGGTAGCGCCTTCGACAATGGAGCGGAAAGTGGCGACCTCAAATATTTTCTCACCGGCGGCCACATGCACCAATCTGAATCTATGTCCTATAATTCGGGAAAAACGGAAGATTTTTTTTATCTGGTTCGGACTTGCGGCGCTCACAATGTCAAAATCTTTTGGTTTTTTATGGAGAAGCAGATCACGTACAGCGCCGCCTACGATATACGTTTCAAAGCCAGCCGCGACAAGACGTTCTACAATCCGTATCGCGTCAGCGTCAACATCGGCGCGGTTTATGCCATGCTCACTCCGGGTGTAAACTAGAGCTTTCTTTATCGGATTTCCATCTTTATATGTTGAATAACGATACCGCAAAGCCGCCTCTTATTTTTTTATCCAATATGCCGCGTCAACCAACTCGCTAAATTGCCGGCGACTTCTTCTCTATTGGTTTCATTCAACGTTTCATGCCGCGCGTCCGGGTAAAGCGCAAATTCCAAGTCTTGTATACCCAGATTGCGGTAGGCGCCTGCCAGCGCCATAGGGCTTTTACCCATATCGCCGGCCGGATCCGCGCTGCCGCAGAATATATATAGGGGAAGATCCCGCTTTATATTGGAGAGGGCGTCTTTTTTATGTATTTTATTCAGAAGGACGGCTAAATCTCTAAAAAAACCCGCTGAACTCATGTTGCCGGACAGTTCGTCGGCGATATAGGCGTCAACCTCCCGTTCGTCGCGGGAAAGCCAATCAACTATCGTACGATTCGGCTTGAACGGGCGGTTATATGGACCAATCGCCAGCGCATGAGCCAACTTCGATCGGGCGCGGTTACCCCGAAACGCGGCGATAAGGCTCATAACCGGCTTGCTGACGGCAATAAGCAAACCATCGGGACCACGGGTGCCGGAAAGAATACATCCCGCAAGGGGGGTGTTGTTGTAGGTCTCAATATAGTTCTGTACAAGAAAAGATCCCCACGAATGTCCAAGCAGGAAAAGCGGCGTATTCGGATATTCTTTTATAATGGCATTATTGACGACATCAATATCGGAAGTAACAAGAGCGACGGCGTTTTCATCCGCGCAATGCCCTAAAAGCCCTCCGTTTCCCGGATCGTTCACCGAAATATCCGCGGTTTTTCCATGCCCGCGCATATCCGCGCCCCATACTTCGATGCCTTCGACGACAAGCCGCTCTGCAAGCCGTTTATACCGCTCGCCATGTTCGGCCATGCCATGCACGATATTCAGTACCGCGCGAATCTTTCCGTGTGGGTACCAGCGCCGCACCAACAGTTTGGCGCCGTTAGCGACTGCTATCCATTGTTCACTTTTTTGCATTTCATCCATACAATTTTCTTCGCGTTTATAAAGCCGCCTTGTGGGGAGAGAAGGATTCGGACCTCCGAAGGCTGAGCCAACAGATTTACAGTCTGCCCCATTTGACCGCTCTGGAATCTCCCCAATAACGTATCTTGCTTTCATCTGGTTGAGCCATCTCTCGGATTCGAACCGGGGACCTCATGATTACAAGTCAGGCGCTCTACCAGCTGAGCTAAGATGGCATTATCTAACGCTCAATACAATAATAAAAAAACTATCTTTTGTCAAGGGGTTTTTGCAAATTTACCGCGACATATTAAAAACAAGCGTATCGCGGCTTTCCCAAAACTTCAGTTTTGGGAAAGCCGCCTTGAATTTAAGAGAAAGAGCGGCTTTTCAGCCATTTTTTCCAAAGCTTTCCCAAAACCAACCCGAATGTAGCTCGCGTTTTGGGAAAGGCTCTATTGACAACTTATATGGAAGTTATAATAATTACGGTATGATTGTTTTTCCTGTTGAGAACCATCGCAACCGCGAAGACGGGAGCCTTGTATATCCAGTATATTCACGGCGTTCAGGCGGTTTGTCCATAGGAATAAACTTATTCCCCGATAAAAAAGTGTGTCCTTTCGACTGTCCCTACTGTGAAATTTTTCCTTTTACAACCACCGCGAAGTTCGTTGTGGACACCCTGAAGGGCGAACTGACGGATGTTGTGAATAACGCGCAACGCCGCGCCGTCCCGATACGGGACATTTGCTTTTCGGGCAATGGGGAGCCTACCTTGTCGCCTCATTTTGAAAAGGCGTTGGAAGCCGCCCGCGACATTCAAAAAAAAGCGGCTCCGGAAGCGAAACTCGTGGCGATCACCTGCGGAGCGGGTTTGCTTCGGGACGAGATTTTTTCGTGTCTACAGAACGCGACGGCTTCCTACGGGCTTGATGTATGGCTCAAACTTGACGCCGGCGGCGAAGCGTGGTACCGCGCCATCAACAGATCGGCGATCCCCTTTGACAAACTCATCGCAAAAATAAAAGAATTCGTGCGGCGCTCTCCGGCGACGCTTCAAACCATGCTGTGTTCAATCGGCGGAACCTTGCCTTCGGATGCGGAAGAGGCGGCGTGGAACCATCTGGCGCTTGAATTGGCTGAAACCGGCAATGTCAGACAATTCCAGCTTTATGGGAAGGCGCGTCCCTCAGCCGAAGATCCGTTTGCGGAAGCCGCTCCGGTTTCTTATCTTGAAAAAAGGGCGAAAACCTTGCAAGAAACGCTTGCTCATGGCGGCGTTGAGGCTCCAGTTTCAATATACCTGTGAAAACTATACCGTTTATAAAACAACCCGTCATTGCGCTTCTCTTCATTGCCCCTCTCCACATCTTTTCCCTGTCTTTTAACGATCCGGGCGATCCGAAGCAGTTGGCCGCCGCCATAGTCGCGGACATGAGCGACGAGCAAGTTTTGGCGCAGACGTTCATGCTCGGCTGGGTCGGGGCGGATCCTTCGCCGCTCATCATGGACTGGATACGGGACAGAAATCTCGGCGGGGTAAAGATATTCGGGTGGAATACGAGCGACACCTCGCGGCTTGCCACAACCGTAGGCGAACTTCAGAAAGAATCGCTCAAAGGCGCGTATCAGATACCCCTTCTTGTGGCGACCGATCAGGAAGGCGGGTGGATCAGGCACGTGAAAGGCGCGACGAGCGAAACGCCCGGCAATATGGCGATAGGCGCGTCGAGATACCCGCAAGACGCTTACCGGGCAGGATACTACATTGGCAGAGAACTGGCGTTTCTGGGCATTAACATGAACTTCGCGCCCACAGTCGACCTTTATACAAACCGCAACTCGGCGTTGATCGGTCCACGGGCGTTTGGCGCGGATCCGGCGACAACCGGCATCCTTGGCGCGGCCTTTATGAAGGGACAGCTTGCCGCCGGCATCATTCCAACCGCAAAGCATTTTCCCGGACATGGGGACACAGATCTCGATTCGCACGGCATCCTTCCAAAGATCAACGCGAGCCTTGACGTACTTTGGAATCGGGAACTCATTCCTTACCGGATGCTCACAAAGGAAAATCTGCCGGCCGTTATGAGCGGACACCTCGCTTTTCCAAACACCCAAGCGGGCGATACGCCGGCATCCCTTTCATCGTGGTTTTTGAACGACATCCTGCGTGAAAAAATAGGCTTTCAAGGGCTTGTCATTACTGACGACCTTATGATGAACGGGGCCACCATGAGTGCCGGCAGCCTTTCTAAAGCGGCGAAACAAGCGCTCGCCGCCGGAAACGACATCATCATGTTTTCAAAAACGCCGCTTTTGTTCGATCCGGTGTGGACGACTCTTCTTTCCTCAATGAAAGAAGAGCCGGAATTCAAAGCGCGGGTGCAAGACGCGGCGCGGCGGACGCTGGAAGTGAAATTAACGTATGTACGGGGCGAAAAAGCCGTCCCCTACATTCCCGATATAGAAAAACTCAAAGAGAACCTGCCCGATCCTGAAGGCGTCGCCTTTTTTCTGGATCTGGCGGCCCGGAGCGTAACGGTGATAAAAGACGCGCCCTTCCCCTTGTTGCCGAAAGACGCGGGAAACGTTCTCCTCACAGGGCAATACCTTGAATTTTTCAAGCAGGGGAAAGCCGCGTATCCAGCGGCGAAATCCTACTGGTATTCGGTAGATTTTGGCATCAACGATTTTCTGATGTACGCCAGAGCGGCGGACACTATCATATTCTGCCTTTCCGACGCTGCGGGACTGCGTTTTTTGAACGCGCTTGAGCCGCTCAAGAAAAAAATCATTGTTTTTTCCGTACTGACTCCCGTGTATCTGGACAGAACTCCGTGGGTAGACGGAGCCATAGCGGTGTATAGTTATGCAAACGAATCATTTGTCGCCGGCTTTTCCGCCCTGATAGGACGCATCAGCGCGTACGGGAAACTGCCGTTCTCCCTCAACGAGCCGCGGTGGGTCGCTCCGCAATGACGTTCTTGGAAAGAATTGAACAAAGAAGAAAAACCGGGGCGGCGGAAGCGCAAGTTATGGATTTTCTTGAAAAAAAACTGCCGTTTTCGGTCGCCGTGTACGCAAAATACCTACGCGCCTATGCGGAGCGGGAGAAAGAAACGGTTCATACGTGGGCGCTGAAAGAAAACGGCGTTATCCAGGGGGCGATAGTACGGAGCGGACTCACCGTGTATCCTGTTTTTGACGATGAAGTCAAAAAATTCGAAAAAATTTCTTCTTTTTTTCTCAAAAAAAACGCTAGGGCCACCCACCGGTTTGTCTTTCATGGAAAGGCCCGCGAGGTTGAGCTTTTGGAACAGTACGCAGCGGAGTTCGGATTACAACCTGTTGACCATATTGTCTACGATTTTATGGCGGCTGCCGGCGCGCCGCCGGCGCAGGGACTGTGCGCGGGACCTCCGGGACTCATCGTCCGGCAACCCGGCGTGTCCGATATTGACAGGCTTTTCCCATTACAGGCAGGCTACGAACAGGAAGAAGTCCTGCCAAAAACCGGGACGTTCGATCCCGCCGTATGCCGCATGATCATAGAACGCCTTGTCAAGCATGAGCGCATCTTGATTGCGGAACTCGGCGGACGGATTGTGGGAAAAATCAATACAAACGCGGTTACCCCCTCGTGGGTTCAGATAGGCGGGGTGTATGTCCACCCGTCATACCGGAAAAGAGGCATAGCTACACGCATGACCGCCGTTTTTGTGCAGGGACTGCTTGACGAAGGCAAGCGGGCAAGCCTTTTTGTCAAAAAAGAAAAGCCCGAAACCCGCAATGTGTACAGCAGGGTCGGTTTCAGGGTCGCGGACGACTACAGGATCACTTACTATTGACAAACAATGAAGATCGGGCGGCTATGGGATGCTGGAAAACCGTTTGTAGCATCCGGTTTCGCGGCGTGGCGGCGCCTTCGCCGTCCCTCGTCCGGGGGCTATATTGCCCTTAACCACGCGAATTCCTCCGCGTGGATGCGTAAATTGCGCAGGGCGCGGATTTCCATCTGCCGTACGGTTTCCGGTGAGACGCCCATTTCATCACTGATTCCCTTGAGCGTATGGGGGGCTTTTGAATTGAGCCGAAAGCGGTACATAATAATGCGCCGCTCGCTCTCTTTAAGATTGTCCAGAATGTGCAGAGTGTCTTGTTTTACCGTCTTTCGTACAAATTCCCGTTCAGGGTTGTAGGTATAATCCTCGCACATTTCAATTGCTGTCGCGTTTTCGTTATCTCCTGAATCCGAATCAAGGGAAACAAGCTCGTTGGTCATATTGAGGACAAGTTCGATTTGTTCTCTGGGAAGCGACAGTTTCATGGCTATTTCATTAAGCGTAGGCTGACGCATGAATTCCTGAGACAATATTTGGGCGGACGCCTTGATCTTCGTCAACAAGTCTTCCTTTCTGTCCGGCAGGCGGATAGCCCGCCGCTTATTGGTAAAGTACCGTCGTATAGACTGTTTTATCCACCAGTTCGCATACGTGGAAAAACGTACATTTTTTGAATAATCGTACTTTTCAACCGCATGAATGAGACCCAAGTTGCCTTCTTGAATGATATCCATAAAAGATGCGTCTGCTGTTACATATGAATGAGCGATTTTCACCACGAGCCGAAGATTCGCTTCAATCAACCTTTTGCGCGCAGTTTCATTTCCCTCGCGTATACGTTTGGAAAGCTCTAGTTCCTCTTCAAAACTCAACAATGGGATTGCCTTGAGCTGCTTAAAATATGTCCGTAATAAAGAATTGTCCATATCGCTAATGTTCTTTTTCATGGGAAACCTCCGGTAACAAAAAACCGTGAGCAGATGTCACGGAATTCTGTTGTTACTAATAATGCAAAATTCGTGCCAACAAATGATTTTATAAAAAAAAGGCGGGCGGCTGATCGTATTGTAATTATAGAAACTTCTCAAAAACGCCACATTTTGAAAAAACCCATGAATTTAAGGCAAGAATTGAAGCTTTTGCCGGGTTTCCCCCACGTTTTCTCAGAATTTAACCCGTAACATGCGCATAAACCGTTTTCACGCTTTGAAAAAAGTTTTCTATTAATAATACGGCAAGCGCGCAAGGCGGCGTAGAGCGGCGCGAATCGACAGATTGACTGTATACTATTTTATACGAGCGCCTTTCTAAATTTACAAAGAATGCGGACGTTCATTCGGGCAGCCGTTACGAGGCGGCGTTCAAACGGGCAGACTCGACAGAACGGGAAGAGATGGAGGCATCTCTTCCCGCTTGATGACGAAATCTATCATCAAAACTGTTCTGCGCCGCAATCGTATTATAGACGAATTTTCAAAAACAACACTTTCAATTTATATAAAAAGATGTTATAATAAAATACCCATAAAAATTTTGAAATATGGGAAACAATCAAAGGAGCAGTGTTATGAAGCGCTTTATTCTTTTTCTTCTGGCAAGTGGGATGACGGCGACCGTGTTCGCCCAAGTTGATTTGCCTGAACATCAATTTGCCGTTGGAACGTGGGAGATTATTGAAGGCAGAGTTTTCCAAAAAGACGCCGCAGCTCGGCTTGCCAAGGCGAATGTTAAAGCCCCGCAAAGCGGAGCGATGCTGTACGAGTTCGACGTCCGGTATGAATCGGGACTTGAAGATGGACAGGGTGGATTCGGCGTTCATATCTTCGCCGACACCGTCATAAGCGAGCCCTCGTGGGGCGTAGGCAAATCATGGCTTTTATGGCTCAATTATGACAAGATCCCGCTTAAAAATTCCGGCATTCAAGCGGGATTAAGCGGACAGGTATACCGCAGCATAAATGATTCCGCTATGGAACTGGTCCAGAGCGTCGATCTCAACCACTATGAGCCATTATTCACCCAAGATGGAGCGCCTAATCTCGTATCCTTTAAAATTTACGCAAACGGCGATACCGGAGAAATCCGCGTCTACGATCCGACCGATTCGACTGGCGCAAACTACTACTACTTTACCATTGACAAAAAATATTTGCCGCTTACAGGCGACTGGGTGGCGTTTAGAACAAACGGCGTTAGTTTGTCATTCGCTCCTGTCGGAGAGGCTGGAGAAGTAAACGCGACTGAAGAGACTGGAGAAGCGGTAGAGGCTGAAGAAACTGGGGAAGTAAACGAGGCTGAAGAGGCTGGGGAAGCGGCAGAGGCTGAAGATGCTGGAGAAGTAAACGAGGTCGAGTGATCCGCCGCAGAGCATCGTATCCGCGATGGAGTCTTACTAATTCCAATTTCGCCTACGCATATATTGACGCGAATATATGATTGCCTTGCGTCCTCCCCGTATGCGCCGGCGAACTTCCTATTGACGCGTTTTGTTTTATACTTTCGTGATGCGCATCAACGCTCCGCCGTTTCTTATAAGGCGTCTTGAACCGGCCGCCGCTCGCCGTTTCATCATTGGTTGCCAAACACCGAACCCCTGCCGGCCCATCTCTGTTCTTAAAGACTTGTTTATAAAGAATTGCCTGAAATCGTAAATCCTTTAAATATACCGGCATCGGTTCCTCGTCGGGTGCTTCCATCCGATCTATCCCGGCGAAGCGCCCCTGCCCTCCCTCCCGTTCACGTGCCGCCGCCAATCGGTCGCCGCTTATTTCAAATGTGAAAACCTTCCTCTTCTTTTGTATGAATCTCATGTTCTCCTTTGACGCAAACCATGAATCGGCTGCTATATACCCGAATCTCACGTGTTTTTGTATCGTCTGGTTTATCATCTCTCGCATCAGCTCATTTTTGCTTTTCCCACTCATCCGCCGTTCCTTCCCCGCCTTCGCGTCCGCCTCTGTTTTGGTCTTGGCTATTATTTGGCAGTCTATTGGCGTTTGCAACTTCCCGCATTCATTTTCCGCCGTGTGAAACGCCAGAAGCATATTCACCCCCTTTGCATTCCGGCCTTTGCCGTGATCATAGCGCCAGCGGACTATTTCATTCTCGTCCATGTATGCCTTTTCCACCGTCGTATCGTCAAAGACAAGACAGCCTTCCCGGTTTTCATATTGGCGCGCCAGCCTCTTTATCTTCAGCCGCAAGAATTTCCCGTCCAGTTCTTCCCCGGCAAGAAACCGGGCAATCTGGTCATGGCTGATCGCCCCTTCTGCCAATTCCGACAAGCCGGTCGCCGCCGCTTTTCTGGTGCTCACCAGCAAATTCTTACTGTATAAATCAAGTATATCCCCGCCCATACCCAATACTATTATGTTCGTCGATTATGTCAAGTCTGCGTAACATGAGGTATAAAGAGAACTGTTCCCAAAACTTCAGTTTTTGGAACAGTTCTCTTTGAAATCTTTGCGTATGCGGGGGAACGAATGCCTCGCGCCTCCAAAAAAAGGAGCTATTCAGCCCCGCAGTTGTTCTTCTCTATAGTAGTTCTGACAAACGTCGCGATGCCTTCGCCATCCAGCCCGTTTATGCGCAGCAACTCGTCCCGATTGCCAAGACTGTCGAATTGTTCGCCTGCCGAAAGCGTCGCCACATGGGCATGACAGCGCCGCTCAACGGCAAGAGACGCCGCGTATTCGCAGAAACCGCCTGAACGAACGCCTTCCTCCGCAAAAACGATGAGCTTATAGGCGTCCATAAGACCGGCAAGGTAGTCTTCATCAATAGGTTTGAGAAAACGGAGGTTGTATATATCAGTCGCAACGCCCCACGCGGCAAGCCGTTCCGCCGCGTCCAGCGCCTGCGTGTAGAGGCTGCCGGTAAAGGCGATGCAGAGCGGCGCGTTGTTCCTGCGGATGAATACGCCGCGCCCGTTTTCCAGAGGCGCCGCAAACTTGGCGCACTCTTCGGGGCAATCAGCCTTTGGATAGCGTATCATCACGGCATTTTGGCTTGACAGGGCGAAATCAAGCATGGCTTTCAATTCGCTTCTGCCTGCGGGCGCGAGAATCGTCATATTCGGCGCCATGCGAAAAAACGCAATGTCGAACAAGCCTTGATGTGTCTCCCCATCGCCGCCAACGAATCCGGCGCGATCAAGACAGAACACCACCGGCAACTCTTGCAGGCTCACATCGTGGATCACCGCATCGTAGGCTCTTTGGGCAAAGGTGGAATACACTGCGACCACCGGGCGAAACCCCTGATAGGCAAGCCCCGCCGCAAAGGTGACGGCGTGTCCTTCGGCGATGCCAACGTCAAACAAACGTTCGGGAAACCGTTCCTTAAACGGCGCAAGTCCGGCGCCGCGCTCCATAGCCGCAGTAATGGCGGCAACAGCGCTGTTCCGCGCCGCCGCTTCAACAATCGCCTCTCCAAACGCACTTGTAAAAGACATCCTCGTATTCGGCTCGGCGATGGCGGCGATGCCTTCATCTATTGAAAAGGCGCTCACCCCATGATAGGCGCTTGGATTGGCTTCCGCATATTTGTAGCCCTTGCCCTTCTGGGTAATCACATGCACCACCACCGGATGATCAAGTTTTCTTACATCAGAAAGCAGGTTTTCAAGCTGCGCTATATTGTGTCCATTGATAGGCCCCACATACTCAAAACCAAGATCGACAAAAAAATTGTCCGTATAGAAAATGGCTTTCACCGCTCGTTTCAAACGGTAGATAATGTTATAAAGCGTCTCACCGATACCAGGCGTCTTTTTTACAAGAGCGTCAAAGCCCCGTCGGAAACTCTGATACTTCGCCTTCATGGAAAGGCGGCTTAAATACTTGGAGAGTCCGCCGACATTTTTGCTTATCGACATGGCGTTGTCGTTTAGAATGACGATGAGCGGCAGTCCAAGTTGTCCCGCGTGGGACAGGGCTTCGTACGCAAGCCCGCCGGTGAGCGCTCCATCCCCAATAACCGCTATCATCCGCCGTTCGCCGCCCTTGAGCCAATCCGCTGCAAGCAAGCCCAGCGCGGCTGAGATTGAGGTTGAGGCGTGGCCCGTGTTAAAGGCGTCGTGCGGACTTTCGCTGTACTTCGGAAAACCAGCCACCCCGCCCATCTGCCGTAATTGAGAGAATGATTTGCCGCCAGTATACCTGCCTGTAAGCAGTTTATGCGTATAACACTGATGCCCCACATCCCACACGATCTTGTCGTGAGGAGAATGAAATATCCGGTGCAACGCGATGGTTAATTCTACTACGCCTAAATTAGACGCCAGATGACCGCCATTTCGACTTACTGTCGCAATTATTACTTTTCGTATCTCTGCGGCAAGTTCGGTCAAAGCGGAATAATCCAATCGCGCTATATCATACGGCTCGCCAATGTGTGATAATAGAGGGGTGTCTTCCATATGTTGGTTTAGAATGGGGCGGGGAACCTCCCACCGGACGTTCCCGAATTCTCCCCGACGGAATTACTTCTTCTTATGCCGGTTCTTTCGAAGCTTTTTTTTGCGTTTATGGGTTGCAATCTTTTGTAGCTTGCGTTTTCTTCCACAGGGCACGATGGGTCTCCTTTTGTATTAAAGTATAGCATAGTATGAACTGGAATGACAATTACGTCAAGAGGCCGCAACGCCCCTTATGGAAAAAACCATGCCGTCAGCGCTGTAACCTCATAGTGTAAATTGAGTGAAAGGAGCGTCAAAGCGAGATGTTAGATGCGATCCGGCCATTTCCGTTGACACCAAGAAAAGGAACACATCGGCAATTTCAAGAGCGATGCGCAGGAATGCCGCCTGAAAAAAGACCTGCGTAAGGTTCCACGATTTCCCATTGGAAGAATTCAGCCAAATAACGCTGTATGGAGTGTACAATGCGCCTCTCCGCCTTTCAGAACGCTTCCGCCGCCGCGTCCAGCATTTAGGTTCGATTTTTCAATAAAATTTGATAAAAAATTCTTTATACGCGCCGGTAGGCTTTTGGGGAGTCGCAGTGACGCTTTCAACTTTAGCGTATGGAGGACCGCGGCGCAGCCATTTCAGAAATACGGTCTGCTTTTTTTCATCCCCTTCTGACCAGACTTCGACATCGCCATCGGCAGTGTTTCTAACCCAGCCTGACAGCCCAAGAGTACGCGCCGTATCTTGACATGCGTATCGAAAGCCAACGCCCTGCACCCGTCCGGCAATATGCGCAAAAAAAGCGGTTTCAGCCATTTTCTTCCTCTTCAATGGTTTGGACAACTTCCGCAGAAAACCCCTCATGCTTCAGCCTTTGCCGTCTCATACGGGGGGATTCAGCGCCAATCCCACTCTTTGCGGCAAATTTTTTCAATAAGGCAATCTCCGTTTCAAAATCAAGCGCGGCTCTCAGGACTTTTTTTGCCGTCCCAACAGGGATTCCTTTAGCGCAAAGTTTTGCGAACAGCTTGTTGGGGCTGTCGGACTTTAGAGAAAGCCGTGACTGCACCCACAGAACCGCATACCGTTCATCATTGACGGCTTCTAGGTCTGAAAGATGATCGACGACCGCTTTTACACAGGAAGATGCGTATCCACGCGCTTTCAATTTATGTTCAAGACCCAGACATGTCTGCTCGGCGTTGGCGATGAGGGAGAGGGCGGCGCGTTCAGCCCGCAAACAGGCGCACGAAAACCGCAATTCCGCATCTTTGTTTTCGGATATTTCAAATGGCGTTACCGCTGGCGGCGCCTCGCAGGATATAAAGTCTTCTTTCAAGTAGACAGTTTTTATAGAGAAAAGACTGCCGTCCGATAAGCCAATACGATAAACCTCCGGTGTATTTTCCGCTTTTATTGAGGTAATTTCCATTCCCATTGCGTATGTAAGGCGATTGAACAAGCGTCAGTACGCAACGCCCGCCACAAGATCCGCTCGCAAAGATTAGCGCTTGGAAAACTGAAATCTACGCCGCGCGCCGCGCTGACCGTATTTTTTGCGTTCAACCATACGGGAATCGCGGGTCAAGTACCCGTTGGCGCGGAGACTGGCGTAATTCGCCTGATCGATCTGGCACAATGCGCGAGCAAGCCCATGCCTGCAGGCGCCCGCCTGTCCATGGATGCCGCCCCCATACACATTGATGAGGATGTCAAATTTGTTCTCGCTGGCGGTCACCATAAGGGGCTGACGCACCATTATGGCATGTTCCCCCTGTGGAAAATACTGGACAAGCTCTTTGCCGTTTATCGTGATTTTACCGTTGCCGTCTTTTATGTAGACACGCGCAACCGAAGTCTTCCTTCTGCCGGTTCCAATACCAAGATTTTTCATCAATCCACCTCTTATAATTCGATCTTTTCGGGGTTTTGAGCCGCATGGGGGTGATCGGGTCCCGCGTAGACTTTTACGTTGCTCAGAAGTTTGCGTCCAAGGGGGCCTTTGGGAAGCATGCCTTTTACCGCCAACTCAAGAGGGCTTGCCGGGTGTTTGCTGATGAGTCTTTCAAAAGTTTCAGCCTTAAGACCGCCCACATAGCCAGTATGCCGGTAGTATATCTTGTTTTGAGCCTTACGTCCGGTAACCGCCACTTTATCCGCGTTTACAATCACCACATAATCGCCACATTCTTGATGGGGCGCAAATATGGTTTTTTCTTTGCCTCGTACAACAGCCGCCGCTTTTACGGCGACTCTGCCGAGAGGCTTGCCTTCGGCATCAATAACAAACCATTTCCGCTCAATTTGAGCCGGTTTCACAAATAGCGTTCTCATACTATAACCTTTTAGTTGAAATCAAAAATAGATATACACTCTACGATAACATCGCCGTCTTTGTCAAGAGGTATATTTGAGCGGAAGCCTGCCATTTGACCGTTATTTCCACTTGTTTTCGGCGCGCGCACGCAATTGAGCGCAACGAAACGACCGAACCATACGGAACCCGCGCTAAAATCGCACAGAATCCCGAACCGCCGCCCTGTCGCCGCCGCCAAATGTTGCGAACCAAAGGGGCGGTTCTTGATCCTGCCATTTCACCTTTTTTTCACGGCTTTCACTTTTCTCTTGACATCACCCTTTGTTTTGTCAAAAGAACCATTTTTACCGTCATCCCAATCCCAGGGCGCGCCGGATTTTTTTTCTTCTCTTTTGACTTTTTTCACAACAAGGCGCTTCTTGGAAAAAGACGCGCCGTCGTCGCCGCCATAGTTGCCGCCACGAACATCCCTCCGGTTGTCGCCCCGCGGCGCGCCGCGAGCATCGCCATGTAACGCGCCGCGAGCCGCGCGTTTTTTTTCGCGGTCAGCTTTATCCATAACCTTCAAGGCTTCTTCAAACCCGCCCAAAAACTGCGTAAGATCATCGGCGAAAAGCACCACGGACTGCCGGTCAAAGCCGCCTTCATCTTTGTTCTTGCTCTCGACAATGTTAAGGTAAATGTCGCCCAGCCTGTTCTCTTTTACATTGAAAAAATACGTCCTGTTCTGCAACTGGACCCGCGTCGAAAAAATCTCACCTCGTAAACCCATACGTTCTCCTCGCGCATCCACCCGGACGCGCATGCCTATTCATTGTCGGCTTCAATAACCATTGCCCGTTGCCACGCAATCAATTCCCGCTCAAGGTCGAAGCGTTCAGCGTCAGCCATAATCCGAAACACAGGCTCGGTGCCAGAACCGCGCATCCAAAGCGAAGCGACACGCGCATCCTGATCGTCAACAAAGATTATCTTCAATCCACCGCGTCCAGCCTCGCCGAAATTCTTGATGTCAAACCTTTCTTCTATACCATTGTAACACGCCGCATCCCACGCGGCAATACCGTATTGTTTGTATAGATGTTCTTTCTTTTTTTCCCAATCACGCAAAAATATCTTCTGGTACTTTTCTTTTAAAGCGGCGTGATCCGAAGACTTCACCTTGAGCAGCGCATCCTGAGTATAGCCGCCGGTGCTGACAAAGGGCGGAAGGGTCTTGATAATGTCCGACAGGGTAAAATCATCTTTGTATGAAGCGTTATTACCCGAAAGATCGCGCCAAATTTCAAAAAGCCCCTTTTTATCGCCTCCGCTTCTTATGGCAAGCATTTTGAGCAGGGCGAACACCGTGTCGATGGGATCGCGCACCGCAGATGGATGGGTAATATTGCCGCCTGCCGAGCCTTCTCCCAGAATCCGCGCCGTGAAACCCAATCCGCGCAGTTTCCGCGCAAGGGACACCACATTCGCCTCTCCCACTTCGGCGCGGAATAGTTTCGCGCCGAACGCCTCCGCTATAACATCAATGCGCAATGATGTGGGGTCGTTGACCGCAACGGCGACATCATCAAGGAACCTGCCGTTTTCATCACATCGCAACGAGCTGGTCCATACAAGATGGGACAATTCCGCGACACAGGCAAGCGCAAAAACTTCCTGCGCCTCCAGAGGACGGATATTTTTCAATGCCTCGTCCCAAATCACAATGTTGCCGCGGTCGCCGTCGCAATCCGGCATATAGCCCATGACAAAAGCCGGGTCGCGGGCGTGTTGTTCTTTCAGAAATTGGGCCGCGCAGTCGAGAGATTCGCCTTCCGGCACGATACGGTGCGCTATGTTTCCGGCTTCACCGTTAATAAAGGCGAATTTCACTCCGAGAGAGAGCAAGAATTCCTTGTCAATGGAGACAGTGCGCGCCGAACCATTAAAATCCGCTATGATGCCGATGGGATGATCCTGTATTGTTCTTTTAATATTCGCAAACAGTTTCTCTTGTTCCGTCCTGTCCGCGACAGCCGACACGACTTCCCGCGTAAAATCACGGTATGCGGACAGAGCCTCCTGTTTTACACGCGGCGACTCGCCGTACGCCGCGTCAATCAGCGCCTGGTCAGCCCCGTTGATGAGGGACAACGCCTTTTCTATCCTGTCGGAGTCGGAGAAAAAAGAACAGAACGCCCCAATAAGAAGTTTTGTCTCGGAACCGGCAAGTACGCCGCCGTCTGTCAACCCGAATTTAAGCCCGTTGTGTCCAATTGGATTATGGCTCGCAGAAATATACACAAACCCCTGCGCTCTGCCCGAAACGCCTTCGCTTCTCGCAAAAGACATTATTTCAGGAGCGGCCGTAATGCCCGTCCAGCGGATGGCGCACCCCTCCGCTGTCAACGACCGCATCATCACATCGGCGATGCTTTTGCCGGTGGGTCTCGCGTCCATACCCACAATCAGCGCAGGCCGCGCAACGCCAGTTGTTTTTTTTACATAATCCGCAAAAACCTTGGCCGCGACAGCAACAATTATGGTATGAGCCGGTGAAATTTCACGGGAGGGATTCTCTTCGTTTCCATCTGGAGCAAAAATAGCGCGCCAGCCCGAAGCGGATAAAATCATGACGGAAAGCGCGGCGTCAACCGCTTCTTCCCGCAAGCCGGGATCGTCTTTTGTCAACTGCAATTTTAACCTCTGAATATATATCTACTGTTTCAGCGTTGTCAAACGTTCAAATAATGTGGATAGTCTAAGAGGTATTGAGACAAATGTCAAGTGTCGTTGTCGCGCACAACAGCGCGGCGACGCACTCGCCGCCCCTTTCAGTGAAAGGGGCGGGCGAACTACTCAGCCCCAGGTCGGGGCGGTTCGCTATTTCAGCAACGCCTTTTCTTCTTCCCATCTGTTTTTGAACACCGCAGCCACGTCATCCCAACTCTTATTTCCAAGAGCATAATCGTAGAGGGCCGCGCCGAGGTCGTCTTTGAACGCCTGGCTGGGGAAACTCGTAAAGTTCCATGAAACCGCCGAAAGATTGGGATTGCTCATAAAGCGGAACGCCTCTTTTTCAAGCGGGTTGTCCGGGCGTTCGTCAGCGCCGAACGTACTGAACGGGGTGACAAAACCGAGCTTTTCAACCGCGGCTTTCTTGCCGTTCGGTGTATTGAAAAGCCATTCAAGGAGTTTGAGGGACGCCTCTTGAGACGCCTTTGAAGACTTGGCATTGACACAGATGAAGTTTTCCGTACCGGTACACAAGCCCTGCGTTTCCTCCCCGCGGACACCCGTGTAAATCGGCATATATTTGACGTCGGAAGACTGCACCACATTGCCGGCTATGCCCGCAATCTGCCCCCAGCCCCATGTGCCGTTCTGCACCATAGCCACCTTGCCGAGCGCAAACTCGGACATGGAATCGTCGACGGACTTGGATCCGATCATTCTGGGATCCGTCACCGAGTTGTTGATGTATAGATCGAAAATATTGCGATACTGGGGGCCGTACGTCAGTTCGATCTTATCCAGATCGCCTACGCCCTTGTCGCGGTATTCGTAGTAAATGGGCAGGTTCGCCAGATGGGTCTGCCAACGCCAGTCCTCGCCAGGTCTGAACGAGGTCGACGCAAACACGCCGTCAATGCCTAAATCGAACTTGCGGGCGGTCATGTCTTCCACCACGGCTTTAAGGGCGGCGAAGTTGTCGATCTGCGCGGCGCTGGAGATGTCCGTAACCGTGCGGTCGGACAGCGCAAAATACTTGCGGAAGATCGCGTCATTGTAAATGATGCCGTAGGTCTCAACCGCATAGGGAAGCCCATACACACCGCCATCCGCAGAAATAGCCATGCTTTTGTCGGAAAGCCATGAGTACAGGTTCGTGTCCTTCATATCCGCCGTATAGGTCTTCCAGTTCAGGTAGCCTATGGGACCGTTAATGTTGAACAGCGTCGGCGGATCCGATTTGGTAATCTCGGAGCGCAGCGTCTGCTCATAGGTGCCGCCCGCAGCGGTGACGACCTTGGCTTCAATGCCAGTCTCCGCAGAGAATTGACCGATCACTTCTTTCCATTGAGCGTCGATTTCCGGCTTAAAGTTAAGCAGATAGACCTTCCCAACCGCGTCTTTTTTACTACAGGCTCCGAATAGAATCGCCGCCAGCAGCAATGGCATTAAGGCGGCAAACAATTTGTTCAGCCTTTTCATATGCTTCAGCATATATTCCTCCTCATAAAGATAAAAAATACATTTGCGATACGCAAATGGCAATCACTGGTTCCTAGACGCCGCCGCAATTATATAACTCTTTCGCGGCGGCGCTCGCTCTCTCACTAGCAGTTTGTAGCGCTTCGCGCATAAACCCCAAAAAAATCGCCTAACCGGCGATTTTCTACCGGGCGAACTGCCATCGAACCAAAGGTTCGCAACAACTCAACAATCGTGGTTTTTGCGGTACAAAATGGCGCGAAAACCTACAATGCGACAGGCTGCTAGGAGCGCGATCCCTAATGGGAGAGCGGGTCAACGCTCATATACGGCCAAGTGGGATCCCCCCCCCCCCCCCCCGATCAACGAGAAAGCAATGGTAAAGTCGTTCTGGGCTATGGCAAATTTATCGGCGACCTCCTCAAATAAATCGATCAAATCCGGCGCAAAATGCGTTCCTTTTCCCGCTATAATGAGCTTCACCGCCTTGTCATGGGCGAGGGCTTTTTTGTAAGGACGTTTGGATGTAATGGCATCGTACACATCGGCAATGGCTAACAGACGTCCAAGAAGAGGGATGCTTTCTCCCGAAAGTCCTTTGGGATAACCGGCGCCATCCCACCGCTCATGGTGGGTTCCGGCGAAAATCTTCGCATACTCAAGAAAATCACAGGCGGAGGAATTCGCTTCAATTTTTTCAATAACTCCAACGCCGAGTGTAGTATGCCGCTTCATTATTTCGTATTCTTCTTCATTAAGCGCGTCTTTTTTTTGCAACACGCTGTCGCTGATACCTATTTTACCGATGTCGTGCAGTTGGGAAGACAGGATCAGAAGGCCGACATCCCAATTTTTGGTTATATCCTCATACAGTTTCCGCTCTATCAAGCCATCAACCAAAAATTTCAGGTACGTCTGTACCCGCTCATTATGACCGCCGGTAACATCGTCTCTACAGTCAACGATGTCGGCCATAGTTTTCAATACGGCGTTTTGAAGTTCAACCACCGTTTTTGTCTTTTCGGCGACCAAGTTTTGCAGGTTGTCGTTAAATTCCTGCAATTTTTTCTGTTGCTTTTCAAGAACCTCTTGCTGGGAATTCACCAGAATATGCACCTCAACGCGCTTGCGGAGGATGAATGGAGAGAAAGGTTTTGAAATGTAATCAATTGCGCCGAGAGTCAACCCTTTCACTTCGTCTTCAATCTCGCTCTTTCCAGTCAGAAAGATCACGGGGATTTTCAACGTATCGGGATTCTCCTTCAGCAATTTGATGGCTTCATAACCGTCCATATCGGGCATATCAATATCAAGCAGGATAAGAGCCGGTTTATTACGTTCAAGCAACTCAAACATTTTTTTTGCCGATGGTACAGTAAACACATTGTAAAGTGACATTAAAGCGTTCTTACCGATTTTGAGGTTTGCTATACTGTCATCAACAATCATAATGGTTTTTCTGTCATCCATAGGTTGACCTCAATTTTTGATATGTTTTTTTAATTCCCGCTGAGCCTTTCTCAAAATCCGACGCTCCCATAGGGCGCATCTTGTAAGCCTGTTTTCCATTATACACCTTCGCGTAAATTAGTAAAGTAGTTTGCAATAAAAATCGCAATGGTGATGTACGCCCTTCCGTTGCGTTTTTTTGAATAGGATGCTCCCACCTGTCAGCATATCCTTCAGGGTACGCCCGTTAGGGCCAGGCGAGGATAGCCGCAAAAAAAGTACGGCGCCCCATTCCCCATTCAGGCGATTTATGCCATAATAAGAAGTCATGCAAAAGAATCAGTTGATCATACTCGGCGCGGGAGTCATGCAAGGACCTGCAATCAGAGCCGCGAAAAGCCTGGGGCTTGAAGCTATTGCGGTGGACGGCGACCCAAACGCTCCCTGCGCTCAGGAGGCGGATCGTTTTGAGAACATCGATCTTAAAGACAAAGAGGGCGTAGAAGCCCTTGCGCGTTCTTTGCAGCCGTACGGCAGGCTTGCAGGCATTATGACCGCAGGCACGGACTTTTCGGCTTCGGTTGCATGGGTCGCGGAACGATTGGGGCTTCCCGGACTGCCGTATGAGGCGGCGCTGAACGCATCCGACAAGGGGCGCATGCGTTCCTGTTTCAAACGGGACGGCGTTCCCTCTCCCGCTTTCACAACGCTGTCCGCCGCGCCGGACGCGGACTGGAACGCGCCTTTTCCCTTTCCGGTTGTGGTGAAACCTGTTGACAACATGGGCGCGCGAGGCTGCCGCCGCGCGGACACGGTAGAGGACCTGCAAGAGGCGATTCGTGAGGCCATCCCCTTCTCCCGTTCAAACAGAGTCATAATAGAAGAATATATGGAAGGCCCCGAATTTTCTGTTGACGCTGTTGTATGCCAGGGAGAAATTATCATAGCCGGACTCGCGGATAGGCACATCACATTCCCGCCCTACTTTATCGAAATGGGACACACTATGCCTGCGGAACTCGATCCGAAAACCGCCGGGAATCTGCTCTCCGTGTTCAAAGCGGGCGTCCGCAGCCTCGGTATCACCAACGGCGCCGCAAAAGGAGACGTCAAACTCACGCCCAAAGGTCCCATGATAGGCGAAATAGCCGCGCGGCTTTCTGGCGGCTATATGTCGGGCTGGACATACCCCTATGCGTCGGGGGTCGAGGTTACCCGCGCCGCCATAGGGGTCGCCATAGGGGAGAATTCCTTGACTATCGCCGCATCTCTCATACCTTCGCGGAATTGGACTTCAGCCGAGCGGGCGTTTATCTCCATACCGGGCGTAGTCCGCTCCATAGCGGGATGCGACGCCGCCAAAGCGGTTCCCTATGCGCGCGACATTTTTCTGTGTGTAAAACCCGGTGATATGGCGCGTTTCCCGGTGAACAATGTAAGCAAAGCCGGCAACGTTATAACCGCCGCGCCCACCCGCGCGGAAGCCGTCCGCGCCGCGGAAACGGCCGCCCGCTCAGCGCTCGTGCGGCTGGAAACGCCCAACGAGGCGACGGCTTCTTTTCTGGAAAACGATGGCGCAACGGGCGTATTCCCGCCGTCCGCCTACACAATTTCTCCTGAAATACAAAATCTGCTTGAGAAACTGCCGTCAGGGATTGAAAAAAACATGCCATGCTTTTATAATAAAGAAGTTCTGGAAAAAAACGCCGGCCAATCTCTTTCTGTTCTAGCATTTCCTGAATTTGAAACAGCGAAATATACAGACTGGCTGGGAAGAAACGCGCGGGAAAGCTTGGAAGCCGTTAGAACGCTTACTGGTCTTTCTCTTCCGGTGAAACGGGGCGTTTGTTCCGGTACGGCTTTGGGGCGCGGTTTTTGGAAAGCGCTTATACGAGGGGGCTATCAGGGGGCGGTTTATCTGATAGATTCTTTGATGTCAAAGGGCTGATATGGTAAAAAAAGTGTACCCTGTAGTGAAACGCTGTGTTTTTCTCTGTTTTTTCCTCGTTGTCTTGTCTGTCGCAGCTCAGCCGCAGGATAAAACGCTTTCTTTAGAAGACGCCCTCGCCATACTGCCCGAATTTCAATGGGACTCTTTTCTGCAAACCGGAACTTTTTACAGTTCAGGACATTACGCCAGTTTTCAAGTGGGGCGTAAAGGAGAAAGTTGCTTTTCGCTGATTGACGGGTATGAGGTCATCAGCGCCCCCTCGCCTTATATGGAAAATGGAGCGCTCCGCTTTCCCGAAAGTTTCATCACGTCGCTCAAGAACGCCATTGACGCCGAAATCAATAACGATCTGAAACCGTTCAAAGTGGCGGCAATCATTGTTGATCCCGGTCATGGAGGCAGGGATTCCGGAGCCACAGCCGTACAGACCATCAACGGGAAGAAAGTCTCTCTGCGGGAAAAAGACATTGCGCTTGCCATAGCGCTCAATCTGCGGGATAGGCTTGTCAAACGCTATCCCGATAAAAAGATACTTATGACGCGCGCCACCGACGTTACATTGGCGTTAGAAGATCGGGCGTCTTTTGCGAATGGGATAAAAGTCGAAGAAAACGAAGCCATCATTTTTATCTCTATTCATTGCAATTCGGAAATGAATGCCAATCTCAAGAAGAATCCGGCGCGTGGATACGAAATATGGTACCTTCCCCCCAAGGTGCGGAGAGAAATCATTGAGAAAGACGGCTTTAACGGGAGTGAGGAAGTCAGAAGCATTCTCAACACCTTGAAAGAAGAGGAATTCACCTACGAAAGCAAGTTGCTCGCCGCATCCCTTCTTGCGCGGTTTGATGAATTCATCGCTCCGGCAAGCCCGTCGCGCGGTATAAAAGAAGAAGAGTGGTACGTGGTGAAAAGAACCAATATGCCTTCGGTTCTGGTAGAACTCGGCTTTATAAGCAACCCCTCAGACGCGGCGTTGCTGTTCGAGAAGAAATCCATGGAAAGATACACCCAAGCCCTTTTCGAAGGGTTGATTGATTTTGTAACGCTTTACGAAAAACCGGGAGGCTTTAGCATCATAGAATGAACCCTATACCCCCTACCTTTTCCACTGTAATCCGCTTCTTTACAGGCAAGCGGATGCGACGGCTTTTGTACCTTGTTATTCTCGGCGCAGCCGCGCTCAAGAACGCGGCGGACTCTGATACAATCCGGCGCACCTTTGTCTTTTATAATATGAAAAATTATGCGCCTCAAGCCGAGGAGCACATGTTGCTGCGCTCGCGTTCCGAAGAAGCGTCCCTCACACGCTATGTGGAAGAAACGCTCTTTGGACCACGCAATCCGGAATCGGCGCCGCTTTTTCCCAGAGAAACAAAATTGCTGTCGCTTTTTTACAGAGACGGAGTCGTCTATATCGATCTTTCCGAAGTTGCCGCGCTCCCTGTCGTCACCGGAAACGTCAGGGCTGTACCGATGGAAGGCGGCGTAGAGCGGGGATTTTCAACACTCAGAGAAAGCCTTGCAAGAAACTTTCCTTTTATAAAAGAAATCAAATTTTTTATTGAGGGGCATTCGATAGATTTTTGATAAATTCGGTAAAAAAGACGTTGACAATTTTAACAAATGGCGTATAATAAAGGAAAATCATCTTTTTAAGATTTTTGCAAATCAAAGGAGTTATGGATGAAACGGATATTCATTCTTTCGATCATTTCATTGTTGGCAATAGGGTCTCTTCTTGCAAAGGAAGATGTCTTAATTGACTTTACACAGCTTGCAGCCGGGACTTCGGCGGAGGATAACAATGGCGTAACAGCACTCAATGAGGCGACCACCATTGACACTTCCACCCATACCGCCAACAACTACACGGACGAGCAGAAGGCTCTTATGAAGACCTCTCTTGCTATTGAAAACTGGCTGGTAAAGATTTCAAGTTCTTCTGCAACCATTCAAAATCAGGGTGTGAGCAAGAGTAAAGAATCAGCATCAAAAGCATACGGAACAGTATTGGGCGTTCGCGCGCGCTTCCCGAATGCAAGTTGGAATGTAGTGGCTGCCATTAAACCGCCATTTGAAATTCCAGCGTATGAACCGGCTGCTGAGGGAAGTGAAGCCGCTTCTAAATTTGAAGGCGGATTTGGCGTGATCAAGAATGTGGGAACCATTAAATCCGTCGCGGTTAATGTGTACGGTCTTAACTATCCTTATACGCTCTATCTTATTCTCCTTGACGGAGCTGGAAAAGAAATTTCGATTAACCTCGGTTCGCTCAATTTTCAGGGATGGGGCGAGGTTCGTTGGGATAATCCACGCTACGCCCAAGATGTACGGGATCGCCAGCTTGCTTCCGCGCCTATCTATCCCCAAGAGTCAAGTTTAATCAAATTTGGTGAATTCCGCATCATTAAGACCGGAGATCAGCGTGGCGGTGATTTCATCACCTATTTCAAAGATGTTAAAGTCATCTACGATCAGGCTGTTCTTGAAGAAGAGCGCGATATTGATGATGAGGCTATATGGCAGATTCAGACTACCCGTGAGATGGAGAAGAATAAAGCCACCCAAGCCAACCAGTCCAACAGCCTCTTCCTGCAAGCTGTTGACAAGAAGCGGCAAGCCGCCGAATCCTTCGATCAGCAGGAGCAAGAGGGAGAGGAATCCGCCGAAGAATAAGCGTATCGCTTAATAACGGAAGTAAAAAAGGCTGTCTATTAGGCAGCCTTTTTTAATGTGATTGAATTAACATGGAACTACCTGACAAGAAACAGTTGCAAAACAACTATATGCGTTATGTGGATGTACGGTTGGCGACAGCCAAGGGCATTGAAGCGTATTTAGATGATATCCTCTCGTTTCTTTCCCCCCGCCCCACTGTCAAGGGAAGGATCAAGGATTTTGACAGCTATTACAAAAAATACATTAAACTGCTGAAGCAAAACCCTGATAGTTCGGAAGCGTCGCTTATAACCGATATTATAGGCATTCGGGTGGTATGTCCTTTTATGGTGAATCTCGGTGAAGTGCAACAGATCGTCGGCAAGCATTTCACGGTTGTTGACACCGAAAGAAAGGGTTCCAACTATTCCTATAAGGAATTTGGGTATGAATCCATCCATCTTTTGATAAATATACCGCGCGATATTATAGAAAAATATAGTTATTCAGGCTGCGATGTCGCCGAAGTCCAGATACGCACCATTTTGCAGGACGCATGGGCTGAAGTTGAGCATGAACTTGTGTACAAAGCGGAATTCACCCCGTTTGACATGAACATGAAACGAAAACTTGCGGCAATCAATGCGAGTCTCTCTCTTGCGGACACCATATTTCAGGAAATCAGGGATTATCAGCAACAGCTTCATGCGGAATCAAGCAAACGCCGGGAGGACTTTTTCAACAAGTTGGAAGAGAATGTCGACACCTTCCTCTTTAGCGATGTCGAGCTTGCATCAGAGACGAAGGCGTATACCGTATGGGAGCGGAACAAAAGCAATGCGACCATAGACGATCTATTGCTGAACGCGCTTTACGCGCATAACCGCAAAGATTTTGATATGGCAATCAAACAATACACCCAAATCCTGTCCATGAACCCTAAAAACAATATTATTTCCATTATTTACAGTCACCGGGGCATGGCAAATTTTGCGCAATCTTGTTACGAAGACGCCGTTGTCGACTTCAACAAAGCGCTTGAATATGACGGCAAAGCCTACAAAGCCGTATATTATCGCGGACTCGTAAAGTTGGTTCAGCGCAAATGGGTTGAAGCGGTCGATGATTTCACGCTTTCGCTCGCCATCAACCCCTATCAGCCCTTCTGCCTGTACCGCCGCGGACATGCCAGTTACCACAATGGCGATAAAATTCAAGCGCTTTCCGATTGCGAGGCAGCCCTTCTCTTGATGCCGGACTTTGAAGATGCCATGAAATTTAAAAAATTTATCTTAAATAGAATGAACTTTGTGTAAATAGAAGCCGCATTGCCTCCATGTACGTCTCAGCCGCTGGTCCTTTCTCAGGAGGCATGAAGAAGGCTTTTTAGTTCATAGGCACAGGAACGCGCTTTTCTATCCGCTTCCCACACCGTATCCACGGTAACGGCTCCCGTCCAGTCCCGTTGCAAAACAGCTTCTACAATACGCGCAATATCAAGGAAGCCGATTCTTTCTTTTAAAAACAGGGACACCGCTTCCTCGTTCGCCGCATTGTAAGCCGCCGGATACAAGGCTCGCGCTTTTGCAACCTGATACGCGAGCGGAAGAAGCGGAAATTTCTTTTCATCCGGCGCTTCAAACTCCAACGTTAAGGATGTCATATCCAAGCTGTCAAAAGAAGCCGCGCCCTTATTCGGGAAAAACAGCGCGTCCTGAATGGGCCGGCGCATATCGGGCTTTGACAGTTGGGCGTACATGCTGCCGTCTGAAAGCCGTATCATGGAGTGAACGATGCTTTGGGGATGCACCACAACCTTCACTTTGTCGGGCGGCATGGCAAATAGTTTCACGGCTTCAATCACCTCAAGCCCTTTGTTTGCCATGCTTGCGGAATCAACGGTGATCTTCGCGCCCATCTTCCATGTCGGATGGGCGAGCGCATCTTTCGGTTTTACCCGCGCAAGTTGTTCAGGCGGCAAGGCGCGGAATGGTCCTCCCGATGCGGTGAGCATGATCGAATCGAGTTTTTCCGCGCCATCCGCGAAGCCGGCATGGGCGCGTAAAAGCTGGAAAACAGCGGAATGTTCTGAATCAACGGGTATGATGTTGACGTTTTTTTCACGGGCTTTCCTGATCGCCACCTCTCCCGCCATAACGATAGTCTCTTTGTTGGCAAGAGCCAAGTCCATGCCGGCGTCAATCGCAGCCAATGACGGCTCCAGCCCCGCCGCGCCCGCGATGCCGTTTACGGCAAGAGCGCGAGCGCCGCCACCGGACTGGGCGCACTCCTCTATAGCCCGCAATAGCCCTTCGCGCCCGGTGCGGAGAATTTCTTTCGGTGTGTTTTCGACAGCGCCGACAAGCGCAAGACAGGCGTTAGGGTATTCTTTGCCGATCCGGAGAAGAGATTCTACATCGGTATGCGCGGAAAAAAGAACTGGATCGAAGCGACCGGGATTTTCACGGATAACATCAAGAGCGTTTTTACCAATGGAGCCTGTAGCGCCAAGAATCGCTATCGTTTTCATATTAGGTAAAGAAGAACCAATACACAACGTAAAATACCGGCGCGGCAAGCGCGATTGAATCAATAGAATCCAACACGCCTCCCCGTCCCGGAATGAGGAATCCTGAATCTTTCGTATCCGCGCTCCGTTTCATAACTGATTCTGTCAAGTCCCCTAAAGAAGCTGTTACGCCGGTAACAAAACCAATAAAAATACCGGATGTTATCGCCGGAATTGCAGGATAACGTCTGGACTCCAATATTTGTGGGAAAAACACAGCCGCGCACAGACCAATCAGCATTGAGGCTCCAAGACCGCCCGTGTAACCCGCTATGCTCTTGTTAGGGCTTGCGGGAATAATGCCCCGGTTATTCTTGCCGAAAAGCATGCCAAAAGCCCATGCCATCGAATCATTGCTGATAACCATGAGGAGAAACACGATAATGACGAAGGCGGCGTGCTGCCAACGTGTCATACGTATGATCCATGACATGAAAAACCCAGGATAAAGAAGCGCCGCGAAACCGGCTCCCATATATTCAAGGGCATGTTTAAGCTTCGCTCCCTTGCAGAAAACTCTGGAAATAACGATCCAAATCGCCGCGAGTATCATAACGCCGAACAAGAAATCTTCATTTATGTAAAAGCTGGAAAACAACGCCATTGCGCCGGGAATCAAAGCTCCCAACACGACCGTCTCAACAGGGGGAATGTCCACGCCTTTTTTTCTAAAAAGACCGCCCAATTCAGCGGCGCCTATGGAACACAAGACAACGATCACTGTGTTCATAACAAGGTGATTTTTATAAGGCAAAAGAACAACGACTACCACGATAGGAAGTCCAATAAAAAATATCAGGAGTCGTTGTTCTATTTTATTCATAAAGACACTCTCGCCTCACAGGATGCGCTATTCACGCCGCCGAATCTGCGCTCCCGTTTCTGAAAACTCTCAATAGCTTCCGCAAGATCCGCGGCTGTCCAGTCCGGCCATAGTTTATCAGAAATATAGTATTCCGCATACGCGGCTTCCCACAAGAGGAAATTGCTCGTTCGGTATTCGCCTGCGGTTCTTATGATGAGATCAGGATCCGGAATATCAGGGTTATCCAGATGCTCGGTAATAACAGTTTCGTTGATTTTTATTTCTTTACCGGATACGCCGGCAAGCGCCTTATTTACGGCGCGGACGATTTCGTCCCTGCCGCCGTAATTCAAGGCGAGGATCACCTGCATACCGGTAAATGATTCCGTGTCTCTGCACACATCGGCAATATCTTCGGCAACATCAGGCGGAAGCCTTGAAAGATCGCCGGCATGCCGCACCCGGATATGGTTTTCACTAGCAAAAGCAAATTCGGCTTTCAGATACTGCCGCACCAATCCCATAATAAATCCAACTTCCTCAGCCGTACGTTTCCAATTTTCGGTAGAAAACACGTACAACGTCAAGAAATCAATCCCCATGCCGCTTGCGGCTTTAACGACCTGTTTTGCGGCTTTAAGCCCTTCAAGATGTCCCTGCGTACGCATAAGCCCCCGCCCCTGGGCCCATCGTCCGTTGCCATCCATTATGATACCGACATGCAAGCCCATCAAACTTCCATTATTTCTTTTTCTTTTTCCGCCAGGATATCATCAATATTCTTGATGTAGTCGCCGGTCAATTTTTGCAATTCGCCAGACAGCTTTTTTTCTTCATCTTCCGTAATGGCGGAGGCTTTATGCTGTTTCTTGATTTCGTCGTTGCCGTCCCGCCTGATATTGCGTATCGACACACGGCATTGTTCCGCCTGTGTTTTTGCGACTTTGGCGAGTTCCTTTCTCCGCTCTTCGGTAAGGGGTGGAATGCTGATGCGAATGATCTTGCCGTCACTGCTGGGGTTCAAAGACAACTCAGACGAACGGATGGCCTTCTCAATCTCGCCGATCAGCGTCTTATCCCAAGGGTTTATGACCACAAGCCGCGCTTCCGGCGTCGATATGGCGGCCACTTGATTGATAGACTGCTTGTCGCCATAGGCGTCAACCCGTATTTTTTCGAACAAAGCGGCGGAAGCCCGTCCCGTCCGAATGGCGGAAAACCCGTCTTTGAGCGACGCGATGGTCTTTTTCATTTTGTCTTCCACATCCATTATCACTGAATTCATAAACACCTCTTTTTAAGGCAAAGCAGAGACATGGCGGCGGGCGCTGACGGCAAGCGCCAGTGGCGCCGCCGGGAATTACGGCTTGAATGGATCAATTCCACCCGTTTCATCACGCTCCCGCTCCCCATGCCCTACTCCTGGCCTACTTTGAAATACACGTAGTCTGCTATGCAAACCTTTGCTCCGGTCTGTTTGCCGAAGTTGTCAAGCGCCTGCGCCACCGTGATCTTTTCATCTTTGATGTAGCCTTGATCCAACATACAGATAGATTTAAGGTACTTGTTGAGTTTGCCTTTGAGGATGCCCTGCTTCTGCTGTTCGCTCTTTCCCTTGAGACCCTCGTCGGCGTCTATCTGCTTGCGGAAAATTTCTTCCTGTTCTTTAATAAACGCCGGGTCGAGTTTCGCCTGATCGATCACTACGGGCGTAAAAGCCGCAATGTGCATGGCGAGACTGTAGGCGAAGTTTTCCGCGTCGGCGGACTCGAAGACGCCGCTCTTGTCCGCAGACAGTTTCACCACAATGCCGATGTTGCCATCCCCGTGGATGTACCGCGTAAGGCGCTCGTTGTCTGCGGCCACAACCCGTTTAAGGCGTTTAAGCGCCAAGTTCTCTCGTATCTTGGTTGCAAGGTCTGTTACCAGAGCGCTCAGCGCCTCGGTGGGAGCGTCTATATCTTCCTCAAGAACCTTGTCCGCAATAACGCCGCCAAGCTCAATAAATTCGGGATTGCGGGCGACAAAATCGGTTTCAGAGGCAAGCTCTACGAGCGCCGCCTTCTTGCCTTCTATTTTTACAAAAATTTTACCCTCGTTGGTCGCACGTTCCGCACGTTTTTCAACCGCCGCAAGCCCCTTTTCTTTAAGGAGCTTCTCAGCCGCGCCAAAATCGCCGTTCGTCTCTTCCAAGGCTTTCTTACACTCCATTGGTCCGGCTCCGGTCTTTTCCCGGAGCTTCTTCACTTCTACAGCGCTTATCGCCATTTAATTGTCTCCTTTATATATTTTATCCACATCAACGGGAAGCTCATCATCATCGTCCCCATCAGCATCGCCGCTCTTTACTGAAGCGGCGGCGCCTGATTTATAGGCGTCAATGTCAACCTCAGCGTCCTCTTCCTTGAGAGAAGCGTCGGTTAAAATATCTTCCATGGCTTCATCGCCAGCTTCTTCCAATATGCGCAACCCCACTTCGTTATCGGTCTCTATCACCGCGTTCGCTATGATCTGGGTGAACAGCGTAATGGCGCGGATCGCATCGTCATTGCCGGGAATAGGGTAATCAATGCCCTCCGGGTTGCAATTCGTATCGACCACCGCCGCAATGGGAATGCCCATGCGTTGCGCTTCGGCGACCGCAATGGCTTCTTTCTTCGTGTCAATGATGAACAGGATGCCGGGCAACTCCTTCATTTCCTTGATGCCGCCCAAGTTTTTTTGGAGTTTCTCCCGCTCCTTGCTTAAAGCCGCGATTTCTTTTTTGGTGAGGTTTTCAAAGGTGCCGTCAACTTCCATTTTTTCGAGTTTCTTCAGACGGCGCAACGATTCTTTAATGGTGACAAAATTGGTGAGCATGCCGCCTAGCCACCGGTTATTCACATAGAACATGCCACACCGTTCGGCTTCTTTCTGGATCGCCTGTTCGGCCTGTTTCTTGGTGCCGACAAACAACACGGTTTTGCCGGATTTGATGATCCTCCTGACCGCTTCATAGGCGTCTTTGATCGCCTGAATGGTTTTCTGGAGATCAATGATATGAATTCCATTCCGTTCCGCGAAAATGTACTTTTTCATACGCGGATCCCAACGCCTCACTTGATGACCGAAGTGTACTCCGGACTCAAGCAAACTTTTCATAGTAACTACTGCCACAAAATCCTCCTGCCTGCTTTACAAAAGGATGTTTCGCCACATCCTTTTGTTCCTTCCCTGTATCTCACCGTACGGTGGAAACTGTGCGGATATATCCGCCGCCGGTTTCAAAATGCGTCCTTTGGACTGCCGTTTTGAAGCGGTCTTATACTATACCTAGTAATAGAAAAAAAAACAAGGGGGAAATCTTGCTCATGGAACGGACTGAAGCGCGGCTTGACGTCGCCAGCGCCAAGCTGCGGCGGTTTTAATTTGGCAAACAGCGTTTTTAAAACGAAGTTTTCAGGATGCCATTTTGTTTGTCATCGCCCGGATGATGCGGGTTTTGTACTCGTGAAGGGAAGCGCGATCCTCCACGAGGATTCGCGTAGAGAACGCGCCGTTGTTCAAAACAAGGATTTCATCAGAGACCTCAAGAAGATCGTCAATGTCCGTGGAAAAAAGCAAAATAGAATGCCGCCGCGCAATGGAGCGCAACTTTTCCGCGAGCACTTTCCGCGCCTGCGCATCCAACCCCCAGCCCGGTTCAGATAAAATGAGCAGGCTTTCCCGCTCCGCCGCTCTGTTTGCCGCAGCGTCAGAAGACGCCGGAGGGGGAGAAGCTTGAGCGTCCAATTCGGCAAGTTCGCGCTCTAAAAGCAGTTTCTGCAATTGACCGCCTGAAAAAGACGAGGCCGTTTCCCGCGTTGAACGGCTGAAACCGGCTCTCGCCATGATCTTTTGCGCCCATGAGTCAAGAAACGGCTTGTCGAGAAAAAAAGAGCGTGAGGGCTGCCTGCGATGGGCGTGAACGACAAGGTTGTCCCAAACAGAAAGATTTATCGCAAGACAGGCGTTTGTACGGTCGGCGTTCAGATACGCCATGCCCGCATTGCGAAACAGCGCCGGCGCCTTGCCGCGCTTTTCTGAAGACAATCTCGTATTATTGAGAGTGATATCGCCTGACGTAATGGGAAGCAGCCCCGCAAGCGCCAGTTCCAGCGTCTCAAGCCCGCTGTCTCTGACGCCGGCTATGCCGGTGATGCTGTTGGAGCGAATCTCCATATCAATGGCGCGGACAAACGGTTTGCCCGGCGCTTTCACCGTAAGGTTTTTGACGGAAAGGACAACGCTCCGCGCGTTTCGCCCGCTTTGCGCCGTCTTTGAGCGGGGGGAAATTTCGTATGCAGGTTGCTCGCCAGCATCGGGCGATGCGTCGGCGTGAGAGGTTTCCCCAAACATAAGCCCGTTCAGCGTTTTCACATCGGCGTTTTTCGCCTTCAATGCCGCAACGGTTTTTCCGGCGCGGAGAACTGTTATCCTATCGGCGAACGAGAGGACTTCGTCCAGTTTGTGGGAAATAATGATTAGGGAAAATCCGCGCCGCTTCAGCGTGGTAAAGAGGGTAAAAAGCCGTTCCGCTTCGGCGCGGGAGATGACTGCGGTCACTTCATCGAAAATGAGAATGCGGCATCTCCGAAGGAGCAGGTTGAGGATGGCCGCATATTGCCGTTGGCTAACGGACAGCCCGCCAGCCCGCCGGTCCAGGGGGAGATCGAATCCCCATTGGCCGCACAGATCGCGCGCTTGTTTGCGTTGCAACGCGGGGCGGACAAAAAATCCATTCTCCGCGCCCAACGCGCAGTTTTCCCAGACCGTAAGATCGGAAACAAGGGACGGATGCTGCCGCACCATGCCGATGCCGTTGTTGAGCGCGTCTTTTGGGGATTTGAAACCGCGTTCCGCGTTGTTTATAATAATACGTCCGCTTGAGAGAGGCAGGCTGCCGGCAAGGATATGCATAAGCGTTGACTTGCCCGCCCCGTTCTCGCCTACAAGCGCGTGGATCTCACCTTCACGAAGGTTAAAATCCGCGTTGTCAAGCGCGTGAACTCCATTTGCCGGAAATCGCTTGGTTATATGAACGAGTTGTACCACTGGCGGCGATCATTCAGGAGATCGCCGTTTCAAGGGCAATCTCCGCCATTTGGGTCAATGTCCGCTGTCTTTCTTCCGCAGTTGTCGTTTCTCCGGTGATCATGTGATCGGAAATAGTGAGCAGAGCGAGGGCTTGCCGCCTGTATTTCGCCGCCAGCGTGTAGAGTTCGGCCGTCTCCATTTCAAGCGCGAGGCAGCCGAATTTCGCCCACAGTTTCCAGTCATCCGGGTTTTCGGCGTAGAACATGTCCGAAGAAACAACGGCGCCCGTCTTCACCTCCCATCCTTTAGCCGCCGCAATGTCATAGGCTGTTTTTAGCAGAGGGAAAGATGCGGAGGGAGCGAAGCTCCGTCCGCCGAATCGGATGCTGTTTGCGCCCGAATCGGTTGAGGCCGCAGTCGCCAGCACCACATCGCGCACCTTAAGGTCGTTCTGAATGGAACCGGCGGTGCCGATGCGGATGGCTTTCTGTACGTTGTATTCACGGAACAGTTCGTTCACGTAAATGGAAATTGAGGGGATGCCCATGCCCGTCCCCTGCACTGATATGGGTTTGCCTTTATAGGCGCCGGTATAGCCGAACATATTGCGCACCGCCGTATACTGGCGGGCGTTTTCAAGAAACGTTTCCGCTATGAATTTTGCGCGCAATGGATCCCCGGGCAAGAGAATCGTTTGGGCGATCTCGTCTGGCTTCGCCGCGATATGAGTTGACATAATGAACGCCGCTCCTTTTGTCAAAAGAATAGCATAGTTGATGGAGGTATGGGAAGGGGGCGGTTTTGCGCTATATGAGCGGACGCCTCCGAAAAGCCTCATTTCAAAATGCCGCCAAAACCCACGGATGCCGTCTCAAGGGCGCGCCTTGAGAATTAGAAAATAAAGCCAACGCTATTCCTCCAGCGTCTGGAACGCGGTTCGACTGGGCGATCCGCTGACGCAGGATTGCTTTATTGACATGTCGCTGATCCGCTTTGATAAGCGCGATCTTGAACATAAGCGTCTATAAAACGGACTCATCTTTCTTTACCAGGTTTTCAAGATCGTCGCCATACTGGTATATATTCCCTAAAAGTCTGCGAACCTATTGTTTTACAAGCCCTTATTATACTCACTTGCCGTTGGTTACAATGACCACAAGGTCGCGGCGGGAGCCGCGATCACCCTGTCGAACGACCCGAACAACGGGTGTACATTCAGCCATTGCGCGGTGGACGGGAGCCTACGGGCGGCGGCATCTTCACTCTGAGCAAAAACGCGGCTGTAAGCGGCGCGTTCACTCCTGCCAATCCTGAAACCAATCCTGCTCCTGAACCCAGCGGGGAAAAAGCCATTGTCAGCTTCTCCATCAACGGCGTGGCGGGGGGGCGTTGATGAGGACGTGAAATCCATCAGCGAAACCTTTCCCTATGGAATGGATGTCTCCAACCTTGCGCCTGAGATCGCTGTGTCGCCGGGCGTGACAGTCAGCCCCGCTTCCGATGGCGTGGAATTTCACCGGCCCATAAACCTACACCGTAACAGCCGGAGACAGAAGCGCGGCGGAGTATACCGTGACGGTTACAGAGAGCGACTGTGGAAGCCTGAAAATAAACATCCGGTATGGGAAAAGTTGGGGAGAGAGGGGGGGGATAAATATGCCTCCAACGAGGTCGGCGTCTATGGCCGTCGAAACCTACACGGACTTCGCCGGGTATGATCTTTCCTGGATTGCTTTAACCGATTATGACAATCCTCAGGCATCGTATGAGAACCTTCCCGCCGAGGCGAAAGACTTCATGGCCGCTAACGGCATCATGATACATGTGAACTCGAACGGCAATTCCGCCATTGACATTTCCCTGCGGCACATACACCTGCGGAGTGATATCTCACGTGAGACTGTTATTGATAGGTTCAGAGTTGTTCATGTTCATGGATACAATGGTCATCACATTAGGACAGGCGATCCAGGCGATGCTACTATGGCGAATGAACTGATAATTTTTTATAAAAAATATAGCGGAACACCAGTGATTATTGGTACCGTTTGATCCAACCATCGCGCATTCGTCGGTTTTGATGGGTGTTACAATAAAACTTACGGGTTCCGGTTCTGACTTCGATAGTAAATATTTGGAAAACGATTCAACCAAGCCAATTCCGAATTTTAATGGCGTGAGAGATTTGGCCAATAATTATAGCGGACTTGACTCTCGATATAAATGGACGAACCAAGCTGAGCTAGATAGAGGAAGAATTGCCGCCGCTTTCCACTCCCTAGTCGTGCACTTTGCAAGCGCAAACATTCCAGGATTGATGCCGCGCTTCCGCAAAAGAAGCCGCGATGAAGGGCTATGGGCGGTTCGCGCCGCTTGCCTTATTCGCGCCGTCAATTTCTTCGCGCCAATTAAAGCGAACTCCCGCCCGCCCCCTATATAGTGGACGGCGTTGTCATTTTTCTCACGACAACATATAGTATAATAAAGAACGGTCTCAACCGTTTTGATCCCGCTCTCAAGAGACAGGAGAATGGAAGACATGACCATTGAAGAATTAGCAAAAAAAGCCGGTGAATATGCAAAAAAATAATGTGTAAAAGTACGCGCGCCTTCGTCTAACCGGTCTGCTTGCGCTTCGCCGCCCTGCGGACGGCTCGGTATTTATATTCGGACCGCCAACCGTCGCATACAGCCGGAACGCTAGATGCAATTTACGCAAAATGTTTTGAAAAATGTAATTAACAAAACTAAGAAAATTGGATAAAATAGAAATTGAGATTATTTATGGGTAGTTTTCAGACACCAATAACAATAGCGCAAGCTATTGAAAGAATTAAACGAAACGAATGTCTTTTACCGGTTTTTCAACGTGAATTTAAATGGGGCCGGACCGCATAGAGTGATTATTTGATTCCATCATGCTAGGATATCCTTTTAGTTCAATGCTTTTCTGGAAAGTAAAAGAGGATATGAAGGCGCCGTTCCTACAAATTCCTTGACAAATATATTAAAAACAAGAAAATACATAGTGAAACAATGCCAACCCAAGGTTGAATGATTTTCATGCGGTTCTTGATGGACAACAGCGTTTAACATCTCTTTATATTGGTTTATGTGGGAGTTATGCCTATCACGAATACCGTCGATCTTGGAATTATAGTGAATGGACATATCCTACGCGGCATCTGTATCTAAATCTAACATCCACTTATACAAAAAAAGAAAGTGATCGAAAATACAAAATAAAGCAGATGCTGAGGAATTAGATTTATATATTGATGATGACAATGAAAAATGATTTAGAATAGGAAGAATACTCAGTCTACATAGTAATGATGATTTTTGGATTGACGAGTTTGTTGAAGAACATAACCTTGTCAAGTATTCTAAAAAAACGCTTCAACGTTTTGATAAGGTCGTATTTAATATTTCTAGCATTAATTATTATGAAGAAGAAGCGGAACCTGATAAAGCTGTGAATATTTTTGTCAGGATAAATTCGGGTGGCATGCCGCTTGGTTTCTCTGATATTCTTATGTCGATAGTGACAGCAACGTGGAAAAAGAAAAATGCCCGTGAAGAAATATACGGTTTGGTTGATACTGTTAACTCACTTGATTTTGGTATAGACAAAAACTATATTCTCAAATCCTTTTTATACCTGTATCACCGTGATGTACGATTTCGTGTTGTCAGTTCTAACAATAATTTCATAAAAACTATAGAAGAAAACTGGAAAGATATACGGAATGCAATCATAAGCCTGTTTGAACTATTAATGACTTTTGGGCTGAATCATTTTCACGCTAACATCAAACAATGCAACTCTACCAGTGTTGTATTATATCTACCACAAAAACATTTGCATAAATTTTTCAACAAAAACTGAATACAAAAATGATCGTGAAATTATCAGAAAATGGCTATTTACTGTTATCCTAAGGAAAATATTTGGTAGTTCAGCTGATTCTGTTTTGGCACAGACGCGCCGTGCATTTTCAGATGATGTTGAAAAACAAAAGATAGGTGGATTTTCATTGTTTTCAAACGAAAAGATAAATAAAGAAATACGCAAATTCTGAGATGTTGGCGAAGACTTTATAGAAGAGTTACTTTGGACTCAGAAAGATGATAGATATACTTTTTCTATACTTGCTCTGTTGTATCCTAATATGGACTATAAAAATAACAATTTTAATAAGGTTCATACGCATCCTATGGCGTTATTTGATGATATACCACAAAATACAAAAGATGAATTGGGTTGGAAATGTTACAATCCTATTTTGAATTTACAAATGCTGGACAAAAATGAAAACAAATCTAAACAGGATAAACCTCTTAAAAAATGGGTTGAGCAAGAAACAAAAAATTGTGATAAGAAACGGTCTATGGAAAGT
>JAITIK010000082.1 GCA_031279555.1 Treponema sp.
TAACCCCATTATAGCATAGAATATACGAATGTAAACCAGTTTCAAGTGAAAATTTATATGAATTTTTTACAGGGGGTTTTGGCCGCGGCGCGCGGCGGACGCGGCCTCACGCGCCAAGCCCTGTTATATGGGGCAATCGCTTTGTACCTTCGGTGAAGGGGCGCCGCGGAAAACAGAATGCCGGCGGATTATAATTAACGCTATGGACAACCGGATAAAGCGGCGCGGCGAAATAGTGGAAACGTTTAAAAACGACATGCCCGAATTTAATCTTATATATTCCCGGTGGATCAGGTTTTCAGGCGGGCCGGGGCCGAGCGTACATCAATATACGAAACGGGCCAGGCAAAAAGAGAAAAAATGCCGGGACCGGCTATAAGGGCGCGGCCTCTGACAAACGCCGAAAGGCAGGCGGCTTACAAAGCGCGGAAAAAGGTCGAAGGCTTGAAACGCCGTGATAATTGGATTGATCCCATGGCCGCCCAAGATAAAGAAGCCCGGCGGAAAAAAGCCGGGTAAATTAAAGCCGCCCTGAAGGAAGACCGGAGCAGGGAACGGGCAAAAACCAGAGGCTGGGTTATCTGGCCGCGATGAACAGCGTATGCGGTTTTTTCATCGCCAGGCAAAGAAAAGATATAGCTTTGTCTCTGTTAGACGAATTTTATTTGAACCGCGAGAATTTTACCGAATACGGGTTTGGAGCCTTTGAACCGCAAACAATAGACAGGTCGGGCATATTCGATGAGACAAAGAAGCCGCCTCAAAAGGTCAAGGATTAATGTTACCGGCCCGGCGGGGGCCGGTACTTTCAGGTACGCCGCGCCTGATGTCTTGAACGCCAGCCCCGCTCCAAAACGGCGCGGGAGAAACGTCCGTCTCGGAGACTGGGGCTTACGCGAGGATAAAAAACAACCGGTTCTTCTTTGACGAAAGTTGCAAAGCGGCGGCCGCATGCATCATCAAAGCTGGACGACTCTCGCTCAGCCGCCCTCCGCCTGTTGTCAATACGTCGACAGCGCAAATGACAGCACCACATCCGGGAAATCTTGCGGTTTTCCCACCCACTTGACTGATCCGTCGCGATCAAGGCTGAAACGCTTGGCAAACAGCAGCCGCAAGGGAAATTGCGGTATGGTGAAGCGGAACCCGCCGCCGAAGCTGAACCGCATACTTTCAAGCAGATCCTTTCCGCCGCTCCAGAATGTCCCCCAATTCGGGCGCACCGTAGCGGCGTCGAAGAAGAAATCCCATGCCAGCACCCGCATAATGATGGGGATGCGCAATTCCGCCCAGTTCTCCCACATGGCGAAGCCTTTATTTCCATACTCGTTGCTCCAGCCGCGGGCGTTGAACATGCCGTCAATGGCGAGCTTGTTTACGTTTTCAACTACAGGCCGTGCGTTTGTAAAATCTGGAAAGATAAACGAAAGTCCCGAATGAAGGGCGAATGTCGTCCTAAACGACCAATTTTTGCCAACCGGAATATCAAACGGGGTAAAAAAGAGTTCCGCCTTTGTATCCGATTTTATGTAATGCTCAGGTTCTATGGGCAGAATGCCGTAATACCCAACTCGCTCGATCAAATAGAATCCTTCCGTAGGATCATAGAAAATATCCCGTTTGTCTAAAGACATGGTTCCCCAGATGGAGTTTGAAGGAGTCAGCTCGTTGTTTCTATCCCGTATCGTGGGATCAAAGGGACGGTACTTTTCCGCATCATAACTGTTGTAGACAAAACCTATGCGTACGCCGCCGCCCAACCCAAAGCGTCCCAGCGCGAAGTTTCCCAATATGACAGGCCAGCGGTAGCCGGTGGAAACGCCTGTGGAAAACCGCCATTGCTCGTAATCCATAAGGTACTCGTCAGGCGGAATTTTGCCCGCGTTATAGTAATCCGCATAGGAATCAAACCCATCTGGATAGGCGTAATCTTCATTGCCATAGAAGTACGGCGCAAGATTGTCAATGGGCGCCTGCCGTTGCGCGTGGGACACGGTTATATCAAAGCCTGATGATAGAGGCAGGTTAAAAAGATAATTCTGAGTGTAGTTCAGGATCACGCTCTGTATGTCCGTAGCGAAGTTGGCTTCAAGTCCGATGCTGTTTCCGTTGCCAAACAGATTCCTGTCATTCAAGCTGAACGTACCGGAAATGGGGAATGTCTTCGGGTCCGACGTGCCGGAAAACGTAAGTCCGAATTGTACGCTTGAGGTGGACTGTTCTTCCACCGTGAAGATCAGTTCCATAAGGTTTTCATTGCTGCCTTGTTGCATGTCAGGCGCCACATTTGAGAAAAACTGGAGGCTGTACAAGTTTTGCAAAGCTTCCATAAATTTAGTCCTGGAAAATACATCGCCGCTTTCCATGGGTATCTCGCGCAGGAGTACGCTGTCCTTGGTTTTTTCATTTCCCTGAATCCGTATCCGCTCTATGTGGGCGCGTCCACGCTCTGAAATAATGATGTGATAAGAGAAATAACCGTTCTCGCTTTGTTCGCGTACGTCTATATTGGTGAAGATGTACCCGTTCTCGTAATATTTATCCCGTATCCGCACAAGGTCTGAATCAAGGCGTGTTCCATTGACGATCTCATCCCGTTTTGAACGCACCAATTTGGACAATTCTTCGGAGGAAAAGATGACGTTGCCTTCAAAAGTGACGCCGCCGAAGCGGTAGATTTCCCCTTCCTGAATGGAAAACGTAATGGTCATGCTCACATCGCCCTTCTCGTCCGTCTCTCTGTGGAGCGTGGGAGTGACTTTCACTCCAATATAACCGCGATCCCGGTAGTATTTTATGATTGCCATTTGATCTTCGAGCAACTTCGACTCGGAGAACGCCCCGTCATTCAGCAACCCCTTGGTTTTGGATACAAGTTGGCTTTGCAGCGTCTTGGCGGGAAATTGCTTGTTGCCTTCAAAGGAGAACGCCGCAATGCTTATCTTCTCGCCCTCAATGACATTGAACACAACAATCACCGTGCCGTTGTTATCCGGCCTAACCTGAGAGCGCGCCTTGATGTTGGGAAATCCTTTTGCGATATATGCGTCGAGGATAGCCTGCTCCGCAGCTTTTATTTTCGTCTGATTTGCCACGTCATGCGCTTTAAGAGAAATCGCCGCCGCTAAATCGCTCCGCCGCATCTTGCTGTTTCCCGCGAATTCTATCCTGCTGATGGTCGGACGTTCCGTTACGGTGAATGCAATGCGCACCGAGGTCGCCTCGTTATCATACGGAATAAATTCGGGATTAATTTCATCAAACAATTCGGAAGCGTACAGTTTTCCGAGCAGATCATAGTAGAGTTCGTCGGTAAAAGGCTTGTTTTTGTAATACCCGGTTATACCGTCAAGATCAGCGGCGGAGATATTACGCAGTCCGGTGAAAACAACATCTTTAATGGGTTTGTTCTGGTACCATTCTGCGCTTTGTGACCAGCAAAAAGAAGCGACCGCAGTCATTAAATAAAAGTACAACAAGGGCTTTTTCAAAATGTCGAATTTTGAAAAAGCCGCCTTTAAACCAGTTTTCCCAAAGCCTTTCTCATCTACACGCCGTTTAAAAAAGATTTTCAAAAAGATTTCCTCCAAGTCAAAGTAAAAGACATATCGTCTACGAATAAACGTCTTGGGTTCAGCGCCGTCCTATCAAGCGTGGGATCAAAATTCCACCGCATATTGAACAAAGGGGTTTTCAGTTCTATACCCAAGTCAAAAGCGAGCGTCACCCCCTCAATATTCTGTCCGGCATCATCCCGCAACGAAAGCATTCCCTGGACAAACATATTTGAGTTGATATACTTGCCTAAAAAAACAGTTGTATTGTCAAAATAGTTACCAACTCCGTTATTTCTCTGAGTTGAATTGCTTTGATCCGCATCCGCCGCTTGGTTCCGATCAAGAAACGCCATGGACAAAACATTTTGGGCTATCGGCGCGCGAAATGAAAACATATCCAAACGCAGCCAATCCCGTATCCGGCGTTCCGCGCTCCGTATGATCCACAATTGCGAGAGTATATCCGCGCTTGACGAGAGGAACAGATTCTGCATCGCGCCGGCTGAATCGCCGGAAGATGCGCCAGTCATATTTTGCCCCAAAAGAGAAAAAATTTCTACTTGTGAAAGAGCCGGATTTGACTCAACCCGCGTGGTAAAAGAGCTTAACGGCGACTTGTCAATGATGAGCGAAATGGTGACCTGACCGTTGTCGGCGCGATCCCGAACCTCAGCGCGCGCCGAAATATACGGATCAAAGCGTATCTCGTTTTCATTAAAAGACAGCGTTCCTTCCTGGAGATAAAAACTCCGCTCAAAGTAGAACACTTCGCCCGCGCGAAGGGGAATGTCGCCTAAAAGCAGGAGGCTGCCGGTGGATGTATTGTTTTCAATCTTGAGTGAAGCCCCTAAATCGGCGCTGGCCTGTATGATGGGAAACTCCGCTGTGGGCCACAAAAATTCGACTTTCCGCCCGCTGCGCACGACAATATCTGTAACAAATGTGGGGTTGTCCAAAACCTCCATGACCGGCTGGTTTTCAAGCTCCTCAAAATTAAGAGTTACAACCGTATCCTGCGCGGTAAGGTCGCCGCTGGTTTTGAATTCGTTGTCTTCCATCGCAAGGCGCAGCGTACCGGCGACATCGCCGTGCGCGACAATGCCCATAATATCAAAGGCAAACGGAATCGGGGTGGAAGGAGGCGCGGTGATGTCCAGAATAAAGGTGCTTGGCACCCACCGGTCAAAACGGAACCACCCTGAAACCATGCCCGCACCTTGACCCACTGCCGCAGGTATGGGGCCGAATGTCATCTCGGCGCCGGTGATGTCAATGGTTATGGGAACTGGACGAATGGAATCTTTCAAATACGCAGGCACTTGCAGCGCCACGCTCTCGCCTATCGCCTGTCCAAAGAATTCCGGAGCCGCAAGAGGTCCGCGTATCTCAATGGAAGCCGTTACAAAACCGCCTGCCAGGATAATATCTTTTTGAGGAGGCAGGAGTCCCCACAAAGCCGTAAGATCAACATATAGATCAGATGCGAAAGCGTCAATGCCGCCATTGGCAATCGCGCCGACGATATTCCCCCGTACCGGAGATGGCGCCGCAATATCCGCGAAAAAGTCGCCTTCATCGGAAATTTGGAAGCGAAGCATGCCTGAAGGCCCCCCGAAAAGAGAAATAATCTCATCTTTATGGGAAAAATCAAATTCAAAAGGCTCGATTGATTGCAAAACATCCAAGCGGGCGTTATTGACGAAGAATTTTCCATTGAACGCATCCGCGACATGCGCTATGTCAAACCATGAAGCGATTCGTCCATATTCCACTTCTATGCCGCAATCCAAGGCAAAGACCTTTTCAACAACACTTCCATCAATCTGCATACGCGGCAGACGCGCGCTTTTTAAATCCGCGATAAACGAGGGAATCTCGCCGCGCAACCCGCCGTACTGCATCCGTACATCGCTCAGGCTGACTTTTTCATTGTCTGCCGCGGCTGTCCCGCTGAGGTGAACCACAGATTCGGAAACCACCGCATCAAGCGAGTCAATCGTAACATTCGCGGAGAATGCGTCAATGGACTCCCAATCTATGGACGCGCTTCCCGATACCACCGCTTTATAGTCCTGTTCAAAAAAATGGGCGAGCCGCATCCCGTTTCCGGTAAGCCATCCCGCGTATCTGGGGTTTTCCTCGCCTTTTCCCAACACATTTTCACACGAAAGCTCCACATAGTACTGTTCGTCGCCGTTTTCATTCTGGAAGGCGATGACGCCGGAAATATCGGAAATATCCCTGTCCCACAGCAGAGAAGCGTTTCCCGTCAACGCCAAGCCGTCATCAAAAAAAATCATAGGCAGATCCGCATGATCTTGATCTACTGTTCCGGCAAGGCGTATTGTTGAAGACGGCGAAGCGGGTGTAGCGATATTCGACAAATTCAACGATAGGATGTTCACTATCCACGAATCAAGCGAGTCAAACTGGAATGAGGAGTTGACGCTGACATAAGAAACCGCCTCTCCTATTGAAACCGGAACATCGCTCGCTTCGATAAAACCGGCGAACGCGCGCCCGCCCAAGTCAATGGACGCATTAAGCCCGTAAGACCCCTGAACGTGTATCGTATTTCCGTCACGGACTACGCCTTCAACGCTGTAGCTGGTGTTTTTATAGGAAACCGTCGCTCCAAATGAAATGGCGTTCATGTTCAGAAAATCAGCGTAAAGCAACCCGTCCAGCGATCCGGATCCCCAGTCCACACGCCCCTTGTTCATCTCGATGCTCCGCTCCGTACCCGCAAGCGAGAGATACGCCTGAACATTTCGGCGCCGCAGGTTTATTTCGGGCGCATTGTACAGAAAATGCGTAAAATCCGTTGTAATGAAAAGCTCTGTCGTAAGTTGCAGTTCATGTACAATGCCCGCCGCCTGATCGGACAAATCCGGCGGCGCGATGAATGGCCTTGCCATTTCCATGATGTCGGCTGCGGTTGCGCCGTTGATCACGATACTTGCATCCAAGTTCTGGGGGCTATAATCGTAGACGCCTTCCACAAGGATGCGCTTCCGGGGAATTTTTTCATCAACGTCCATCCCGTCATATTCGGCGACGCCATCCGCCTCTTCATCTTCCTCCCAAGCGGGTTCCGGCCTGTTCCTGTTTGTCAATTCATCCACAGACAGCGACCATTGCAAGCCTTTGTCTCCCATATAAATCGACGCGGCGGGCGATGTGAGCGAAACGCTCCCAAGTTCTATGGAAGCTCCCGAAAGCCGCGCGGTTCTGCCTCGCGTTGCGATATTCAGCCGCGCATGTACGTCCGCTGTTTTGGAAAGGGTGAAACCGGATACGGCAAGCGTTCCGTTTGGGGCGAACGGCGAAAAGTCGATCTTTCCGCCGAAGCCGAATGATCCCCACTCCGTCTGCACCGACAGGCTGTTCAACCATATGGAATTGTTGTCCCCGGATCCGTCAACGGCAAAAGAAGCGCGTCCCACCGGCAAGTGGTCTGGAACGCCGCCTGAAAGATGTCCCGCATACCGAATCGCTCCGCCATTCTCCGCCGTGAAAGAAACCGATCCCGATAGCGTCGTATCAAGCCATTCCTGATAGGGCTGAAGCTCCCCGTTGAAGAATATAAGGTTTTGCGGCGAAAAATTTTCGGCGATCACAGTCGCTGAAACGCTGCCGGCGGAGAGATCGCCTTCAAACGATACGTCAAAGGGAAAACGCTCGTTTGCGCTCGTGAGAGTCAATGCCGCGCCATTACGCCTCACGTTGAAGCGCAATGGCGCGGTGTCAAAAAGCGGGGTTGAAAAAGAAGCGAGGGTAAAGCCCGCGTCAATGTCCATAAAGTCAAGGCTGCTTGACCCGGCGATGTCCAGCCCCAGGGAAACAGGCAGGGCGCGGTTGAACGCTTCGTCTATGTTTGATGACGTCGCCACGGCTTTGCAACTTCCGTCGAAAAAGAACCGGTTGTTTTTTATCCGCGCCTCAATATGCAAATTGGAAGCGTCAAGGGTAAAAGACCCAATCTCTAAGCCGGACGTTTCTCCCGCGCCGCCCTTCAACGCCATGTGAACCGTCCCATTGTTGATCAGCAGCGCGACATTCTCGTTGAGTATGTCTTTCAACGCGAGCGGCGCGCCCTCTTGTCCTGTGAGCAGTTTGACGATATCCGCGTCTTTTTCAAGATCAATGGTGATGACCGGCTTGTCGATTCGTATGACATGAACGGATTTGCCAATGGAATCCGCCTTGTTTTGCATCAGCAGGGTGAGAATGTCCATGAGCGACCATGAAACCCGTATGCGGGAAATTGAAAGCAATGAAAGCGGTTCCCTGCCGCCTTCCGGCGTATTCTCCTGCGCCGCGCTTCTTGCGTCTATTGTTACATTTCTTATATCAAGCAGGTTAAAAAGCGTTGTTTTCATGGACCCGTAGGATATTTTTCTGTTAATGGCCTGTTCCGCCATGCCGATAATGTCATTCCTGAATCCGGCGAGCATCGTATGCAGGTACGCTTCCGCAGGTTTAAACAGCGACACGGCCCCGGCCGTCAAAGCGACAAAGAAAAAAATATTGAGATAAGTTATAATAGGATTATTTCTTGATGCCGCTTGATCCTTGTTCACTCTAATTATGTACAATACCATATTTAAAGAGAAAATTCCATAATACGAACAGCGCGAACGGCGCGAACTTTTGTTTGAGGGCTTTGATTCTCACCTGAATTTTTATAGTTGCTCGTGTGGTTCGTGTATTTGTTCGTGCTGTTCGTGTTTATGATCCTTGTTCACACCAAGCCGGCGGCTGCTTTTGACCGATTGGGTTAAAGCGCTCCAGCATAGTTGCGCTCCCTTCCCATGCCGTCACTTCGGCGGTTTGCCAGCCGTGCGTTTTAACAAATGGATTTTATCTAAAATATTGTTGTTGGAAGGCCAACGCTTTTTCCAGCCCTCATAGCGATCTCTTTTAGTTCACCAGCCGCGTATCCGCTGCGGCTCCTCTATCTTGACCGTATCCCCTGACCGCTCTATCACATACAGCCCGGCTTTCAACGCGGCGCGCATCACGTCTTCCGGCATAACCGCTCCCGCTATGGCCCCCAGTATCTCCCGGGCGTCCCCTCCTTTTATCTTTATACCTTCTCAAATACTCAAGGCGGCTGATGTGATCGGTTATGTCGTTTTCATTAGGCTTCGCTCTCACTTCCACGCCGACGCTGTATTTGCCGTTTTCCAGCAGTATGCCAAACTCCGCCTCCACGCGACCTATTTCTGGATTATGGAACTTGCGTTCTTTGGCGGTGTCTTCAAAATGATAGTTCAAAGCGTTGAACTTCTGGACGATATTGGGTATGACAAGATGTTCAACCAGTTCGCCGAAACGGTTGCTTACGTCCCCCATATTTGTTTGGATTTCTTTCATGTGGCGGACGGTTTCCTTAATTTGCCTTGCGCTTTCCTATTGGGCTTCCTCAATTTGCCGCTCGGTCTCCTGTTGAATCTCCTTGATTTGCTGGCGACTCTCCATTGGCGCCACCCAGACCTGTTCGAAATTCAATCCCATGCGCGTTTACCTGCTTTCCCGGAACCCCGCCGGCGGCTCCACACGCCCTTGACAAGCCGCAAGACCGCTAGTCCGCCGCTTTTTTGAGGCGGCATTGCGCTTCCCTCCCTCATTCACTCCCATACCACCTCGTACACGAGAGGTTTTTCCAATGTCAAAAGATCGATCACCGGGAGCGCGAATTCCGCGCGTTTGCCGGAGAATGTCCCGCCCTGGACGGAACGGATGACACCCGGAAAGTCAAGGGCAAGGCTGATGGCCGCGCTTTCAAGTTCAGACGCGAGCGCGTTGCCGAGTCCCCTGTTGTTTCTGAGCGCATTATAAGTCGCCTTGAGCTGCCGTATATATTCGGCTTTGGTCTGGATGTACTGCCAGTCCGTTGTTAAACCGGGCGCCATGAGGCAGGAAAGGTAATCTTCCGCGTCGGGCGACAGGAGCTTCACGAATTGCGGGGCGGTCGTGCGATTCAGCGCAATGGAAAGCCGTCCGCCGCCGCCGGTTGTTTGTTCGTACGTGATGAACCGCTGCATTTGGCCGCCAAGCGGCGTGAGAAAATCGTTTGCCTGCGAGACGCTTACGCTTCCCTCTATGCTTGACGGCGTTATATTGCGCATAGACGCCGCTTTGACGCCCCGGGCGTTCCGCATGGACCGGGCGATAGTTTGCGCGTCAAGAATAGAGTCCGCGTTTCCAGACGCCACGCTTATGAGAGCCGCAACCGATGGCTGCAAGGCGCTCTGAATTGTTATATCGGCGGAGCCGTCTTCCCGCAAGACGCCGGTGATTCGCCCCGAACAGGACGCAAAGGCAAGCGCAAGCGCAAGCACCGCAAGCGCCGGTTTATGTTTCATTATATCAGCCTTTTTCATACGCACTACACAAAAATAACAAGTTTTTAAACGCATAGTTACGGGCATATTGAAAATAAGCCCGCAATCGAGTACTATCAAGACATGACATTGAAAGAAAGAAACGTATTCTTCAAAATCGGCGTGTGCGTCGCGGTGTTGGCGCTCGCGGCGGTTGCGGCTTCATCGGCGGTTATTTTTCGTGTTGATCCGCCGGCGTATCCGGCCGTGGTTGAAGGCGCGGTCCAAAGACCATCCGGACTCATCCCAAACCTTTTGCGTCCTTCGGCGTACGGAGTTTTCACATCAATAATCATATCGGCGCTGTACGCGCTTGCGGCTATTATATACATTTACCTTTTTTTTGAAAAAACACAATCTCCTGAAATACTATACTTTGGTTTCTTTGTTTTGTCTTTTTCCTTTGAAGCCTGCCGCGTGATGATTCCCTTTGCCAATGTCAACGAGCTTTCCAGCATATACATAGGCATCGCCGGCAGAATGCTGGTTTTCGGACGGTATCTTGGTGTTTTTTCCCTGTTTGCGGCAGGCGTTTACGCTACGGGCTTCAACGCTCAGGAACAAAGATACCCTATTATCATGCTTGTATCGGTCAGCGTCATGTTCGCCGTTGAAGCGCCCATTGACGGTTTTTCGTGGAACACCGCGCTTAATGTGACAAACGGTTATTCAAAGCTCTTCAAACCCATTGAAATGAGCGTCGCGGCGATTACGCTCACGAGCTTTCTCATTTCCGCATTGACTAGGGGGAGCGTTATGTACCTTTCCATCAGCGCCGGCGTTTTGCTGGCGCTGATGGGGCGGAGTTTTCTGCTCAACGCGGACACGTGGGTCGCGCCCATACTTGGGGCGCTGTTTCTTGGAACAGGCACGTGGCTTGTAAGCGCCAAGCTGCACAGCGTGTACCTTTGGTTGTGAGGACGGACATGCATTTTTCTATTATTGAGTATAACCCTGATGGCGCATGGCAGCAAAACGCCGAAACCATTGAAGGGATGTTGACGCGGCGCGAATTTTCCGGCGTCACGTGGATCAATGTCGACGGACTTGAGGACGCCGCGTCCATAAACAAACTGGCGGAACTGTACCGTATTCATCCGCTTACGGTGGAAGATGTTCGGGATGTCGGACAGAGGCCCAAGGTTGAGGATTTTGAGCGTTATCTCTTTATCACATTTAAGGCGATGAACCGCTCGTGCAGCGAAGAAAATAAGTTTGAACAGATAAGCATAGTCCTCATGGAGGATACGGTGATCACTTTTCAGGAATCGCCGGGCGATTCATTTGATCCGATACGGCGCCGCATTCTGGGCGACGCCGGCAAAATCCGCAGGTCAGGCGCGGATTACCTTGCGTACGCGATAATGGATTCCATCATTGACGAGTATTACTTGATTTTAGACGATTTAACCGGCGCCATAGATGAATTTGAGGAACGAGCGTTTGACGAGACCGATGAATCGCTCATGCCCGATTTTCAAAAGGTGAAACAAACCCTTATCCGTGTAAAACGGATTGTGTCGCCCTTGCGTGAAAGCCTTGCGGCGCTTATGCATTTGGAATCGCCGCTCATAAACCCGGAATTGAAACCATTCCTCAAAGACCTGCACGACAATGTGATGCAAGCCGCCGAAACCGTGGAGAATTGCCGCGAACTCCTTGCGGGCATCATGGAAATCAACCTCACCACCATATCAACCCGTATGAACAAGGTGATGAAGGTTCTTACCATTATTTCAACCATTTTCATTCCGTTGACGTTTATCGCCGGCGTTTACGGCATGAATTTCAGGTTTATGCCCGAACTCGACTGGCGTTACGCATATTTCGTCGTGTGGGGAGTCATGGCCGCTATTGCCATAGGGATGCTGATCTTTTTCAAGCGGAGGCAGTGGCTGTAAAAATGCGCATGCTTACAAGTAGCGATGAAGACATCCGCATCGCCGCCGAAGCGATCAAGGCTGGGCGGCTGGCGGCTTTTCCCACGGAGACTGTGTATGGACTGGGTGGCGACGCCTTTAACGTTTCCGCTCTGGCGCGCATTTTTGAGGCGAAGCGGAGGCCGCGTTTTGATCCGCTCATCGTACACATCGCTGATTTGGCTTCGTTGGACATGGCGGCTGATGTCGGAAGCCTCCCTCCATCTGTGCGGACAAAACTTTGCGTACTATGCCGGAACCTGTGGCCCGGCCCTCTTACGCTGGTCTTGCCGAAGCGACCGTCCATCCCGGCTCTGGCGACAAGCGGTTTGCCGGCGGTTGCGGCGCGTTTTCCATCCCACCCCATAGCCCAAAAACTTATCCGCTACTCAACCGGCGCCGTCGCGGCTCCAAGCGCAAACCCATTCGGTTATTTAAGCCCGACAAAAGCCAGTCATGTACAAGAGCAGTTGGGCGAACGGGTTGATTTCATTATTGACGGCGGATGCGCGGACATAGGCGTCGAGTCAACGGTGCTTGACCTTACGGAAGAGCCGGCGCGTATTTTACGACCGGGCGGCGCCCCCCGCGAGGCGATTGAGGCGCTCATCGGTCATGTGGAAATGGGGCATCCTCCGGCGCAGGACACGCCGCGTCCCGCGCCCCATTCGCCCGGCCAGCTTGCCAGTCATTACGCGCCGAAAGCGCCGCTCTTTCTGCATAACGACAGCGACATGGCGGGACTCTCCTTTTGTCCCGATGAAGCGTACCTTTTTTTTGATGAGGAAACACGCGGCGCATGGAACATGCGGAACGCGCCGAATGCGGGCGGTGATGAGCGTATATTCACGCTTGCCACTGGCGCGAATACGGGGACAGCGGACAAAACTCTTGAAGCCGCGGCAAATCTGTTTGACATCCTGCATACCATTGACAAACTCAAGCCGTCCGCCATACACGCGCAAAAATCGCCGGATAGTGGGCTTGGCGCCGCGATCAACGACAGGCTGATGAGAGCGGCGGCGAAGCGGAATTGAAGTGGAGCCTTCCCAATCCATGGAATGTGACGCTTGCAATCTTATACGTTATGGGATAGGCTGGCATAGTCCTTTTATTGGAAAACGCGGGTGTAATATCCCGCCCTTCAGAGCGAATTTTTTTATCAATACATAGATGGCGGGCACGAAACCGCGCAGTATTGATAATTTCCTATCCAACGCTACCCCGCCTCCTTCAGGGCGGGGTAGTTCATTTATGCATCCTGCCCGTTTTAATTATATGGAGAATATCCATAAAGATAGAGCCTTTCCCAAAACGCGCGGAGCGACAGTTTTGGGAAAGCCGCCTTAAATTTAGAGGGAAAAAGCGGGCTTTAGACCGTTCTTTCGAAAGCTTTTCTCAAAACTAACCCGAACGCAAGTTCGCTGAACGCAAGTTCGCTGAACGCAAGTTCGCGTTTTGGGAAAAGCTCGATACAGTCTCAATAGAAGCTTATGATAAGATGGCGAAGTATTATGAAAGACCGGCGACATTATCTTTGCTGCCGGAATAAAATGTTGCGGCCATTAATTGACAGTCCTTCACAGTTAAATAATTTCCTTGTTGTGTAAGTAATTAGAATAGAATACAGGCATTTTATTCCCTTGTGGTTTAACGCCCCGCCGCTGTGCGGCGGTTTAAATAACGCTCTGAAAAAGATATAATATAAAGATGGGCGCATATATACGCAAATCTCACGACGTGTCGGTGTTGCCGCGTCACATAGGATGTCCCGCGAAGCGTAGGCGTGCGGCAGTCAATGGAGATGCGGATGAACCATTGAAAGAAGCATGCGGAGGAATCGGCGGACGGCATGGGATGGAATTTCTTGAGATGGGGGCGGGATCGCACGTGTTTTCTGGCGCGGCCGACGCCGCCATGCGGTCAGGCGGAGACAGCCGCGACGGTAAAGAGTATAACGGCAAAGGGAACATTTGGAAAGTGCCCCGGCGTGAAGGGGCAATTATGGGGAAGAATTTCGGGCGGACGGACATTTCGCGGGCGCGGCGGGCGGGCGCGGCGGCGAATATGTGACAACGAGCAGGGCAAGATCACAGAGAGCGGAAGGGCGCCGCGAACGGCTGTGAAAGACAAGAGATGGCGGTTAATCCGCATTGTTCGACTGAATCTCAAACAAAAATCTTAAAATCCCCGCCGCCCTGCGGCGAGGATTTTTTATTCCCGGCAAAATAAACAATTTCGGCTTTGATGACGTTAAAAGTCTCGAACAATTTAGAGGAAATTTCCGCAAAGTCGCGTCTTTACTCGCGCAAAGGGCCGTGGACTATTTAACAACCGCTTCCTAAGCGGCGAAGTGTTCCGCGATGCCTTTGCCGGGTTCGGGGAGTTCCACCTGCTGGTAATAGAGTAGTACTTATAGAGCCACCAGCAGATGTCCCGCAGACCGAAGCGGATATCGCCGTCTCCCTCCCACTCGTGGGAGACAGTGTAACGGTCAGGGCGTGGCAGACTTGCGATAAACCAGCAAAACCGGAAAAGGTTCCGCAGCATTGTCCTGAATGCCATATAAATCATTGAGCGAGCCTTTCCAAAGCAACCGCGCCCAAGGTGGCGAGGAATTCCGATGCCGCCGACGCTTGAGACGGATCCGCGATAAAACCTGGATGATGAATCATTTGAAGGCTTCCTACGTCGATAGTAAAAACCACTGCGGGATTTTTTTCCTGATACAGGGAGAAATCTCCATCGTTCATATCCAAACACCCGGATTTAATCAGCAGCCCGATCCTTTTGTCGGTCTCAATAACATATTCCATCAGCCGTGGTTCGTTCTGTATACTGAGGGCGCATCTAGTTGTCAGTGATAATCTATACGGGTATCCGTACTATGAGCCGCTCCCAAGCAGAGGCGCCCCAACCGTTCGGCGATGCTCTTAAAGCGTTCCATTGGCGCGGATAGTACCTCTAACAGCGCGTTTTGAGGGATCACGTTCCAAGTATTTCCCGCCGTTGCGTGAGTGACGCTCACCACCTTCTATCAAAGGGGTCAACGGAACTGCTTACGATGGTTTGAGCGGCATTGATGATCTGGGCGATAGCAATAACCGGGTCGATGCGGTCTTGGGAGCGAGTCATGCCCTCCTTTGCCATTAATGACGATCCGAAATCCCCCTACTGCGGCAGTAATGTGGCCGGGACTGACTGCGATGATTCCTGGCCTGCCAGCGGCTGATATACAGAGTCCGTATATCTCCTTCACA
>JAITIK010000096.1 GCA_031279555.1 Treponema sp.
CCGCCCCTCTCAGCCCCAAGGCGAGGCTGACCCTTGCGGGCGCTCCAGTGGTGCGCTTGTTGCCCCGGTATATCAACGATTGGTTTCTCCCTGTTGACTTTTCTTATTCCCAGGGATACGCATACGAGGGTCATACGTATAAAATAGAAGGAAACCTGCCGGGGATTCTATATCAGAACGCCGAGGGCGCTCTCCCGGAAAGGGATGTGGACGCGCTGTTCCAGTTTGACTTGAAATACCGGGCGTTTGGCTTCGAGGGTTCTGGAGGAAGGGTCTGGACCATCAGGAACGGCGTGTATAACACGCCGGACGACCAGCCCGAGTTTGACGGAGAGGGAAACGCCACCGGCAGGGGCGTGGGCATGGGGAGCTACATCCATGTCAAATTCGGCGAAGGCACCCCGCCGGAAAAGAAGGGCCAGGAAACCATAATCTACGTCGACTGACGCGGGCGCGGCGCCGCGTAAAAGCAAGCCCCTTGACGCGGCTCCGGCCTCCCCCGCAACGCGCCCGCCCTGATGCGCGGGGCGCGTTCATTATTATAAAAATTTCCGGCCCGACAAGGCTCGAATTGAAATGGAGCTTCGTATCCAAGGACATCCGGAATATGGGCGGTTAATTCTGGCGGATGTCCAAACTATCTCCTGGTTCGAAGAAACTAACGACGAATATGGCCCGGAAATTGATAAGTATAAGCTGACCTTTGCGGACGCTCCGGTATATCAACGATTGGTTTCCCCTGTTGACTTCGTTCCCTTTGAGTTTCATTTCTATAGAAGGTACTTATACGCTTAATGCCGCAAGCATACATGCGATCCAAAAAGAAGCGTGTATTTGTTTCAAGGTCTTTTTAAAAATCGAAAATCGCTGTTGGGAAAGGCTCAGGATTTTTCGCCCGCCTGTTTTGCGTCAAACGCGCTACACGCGCCAAAGCGCGGCCATAGCCCGCCGCGCTTCGGTTGTCAGACGGTTGAGCGTTGCGGCGGGCTTTTGATTGTAATAGACAGACACTCCGGCTTCCGCGGCGCAATTGCGCCATATATCGAGATATGCGGGAGAAAACCCCGCCGCGCCGCCGCGCGCATCGACAGGCGCCGCCGCAAGGCTCTCGCCGACAAGCGCAAGCAGTGTCTGCAAAAAACGTGAAAAAAGCCCTCGCATTTCAAAATTGCCGGTAGATGCAAGCAGCTTTTCGATCAAAACCTGCATGTTCTTGACCGGCCTGCCCAGCCCCGCGGCTTCCGCAATAGGCGCGGCGTACTTGCCGAGCGCCGTCAGTTCCCACGGCAGGGCGGAGGCGGGGCGACGCAAGCGCAAAATCGTTGTCATAGCGACCGAAGCCGCAAGATACGCCGCAAGAGGACGCAACGCATCATCCGTGACGGGCAGAAATGTTTTAAGATACGCCGCAATGGAGAGGGCGTTTTTCGCGCTCTCCGGTTCCCGCGCCCCAAACACGCGCCGTATCACCTCGGCTTCGGTCTCCAGCGGACGCTGAACAAAGCGGTACGGGCGTACGCGGGAGAGAATGGTCGGCAACAAGGCTTGCTCATGGCAGGTGGTGAGTATGATCGAAAGCGCGGCCGGCGGTTCTTCCAGTATTTTCAGCAGAGAATTCCGCGCCCCTTCCTGCATGCGGTCAGCGTTTTCGATGAGCGCCGTCTTGCGCTCGCCGCTGGGCGCAAGATGCGCCCACGCCGCGGCCCTGCGTATCTGGTTGATGGGTATCGTATCCGCAATGCCCTCGGCTTCGAGTTTCACCGCGTCTTTGAGGATCGCCGCGCACCGCTTCCGCGCGGTTTCCGCGCCGCTTTTTTTGAGAGCGCTGATTTCTTCCACATCTTCTTCAAGCGCAAGGATCAAATTGGTCAATTTGCCAAATTTTGGATCGTCTTCCCATAGAACAACCGCAAAACGCGCAAGCAGCTTTTTTAGGGACAGTACAAACGTCCTCTCCCGCGCATTCACGTCATGCCCGCCCTCCACCGCGCGCGCGAAAGCGTCGGCGGCTCCGGCAATCTCCGCGGAAAAATCCCGCGGACCAAGACACAGCAAGTCCGGATGGGAGAGCAAACGGTGCCTGACGCAGGAAGGACAATCGCAGTCAGCGCCCGCGCCGCCGCATGAATGTCCGGCGGATGAATATCCGGCGGATGAATATCCGGCGGATAAATATCCGGCGCACGAAACCATACGCGCCAATTCCAACGCGGTCGTCCCTTTGCCGGACGACGCCGGACCAGCAAACAGAATGCTGGGCGGCAATTTCCCCTGTTCAAAATCAGCGGCAAGTTGGGCGGTCGCGGGTTGTCCGAGAATATGATCAAACATCAGGCGAGCCGTTTTGCAATGGCATCCATGAATTCCCATGAGGTAAGCGTTTGGGCGGGAGCGGGGGTTGCGAGACGGGCGAGATCGCCGGTCATGCCGCCTTCTTCGATGGTTTGCAAGACCGCGTGTTCGAGCTTTTTCGCAAAAGCCGTCAATTCCGGCGTATCGTCCAATTCTCCGCGCTTTGCGAGCGCGCCTGTCCATGCAAAGATGAGCGCAACCGGATTAGAGCTTGTTTTTTCGCCTTTCAGGTATTTGTAGTAATGCCGCTGCACCGTGCCATGAGCCGCTTCATACTCAATCGCGCCAGAGGGAGACACCAGCACGCTTGTCATCATGGCGAGGCTGCCGGACGCGCTTGCGATCATGTCGCTCATTACGTCGCCGTCATAGTTTTTGCACGCCCAGAGAAAGCCGCCTTCGCCCTTAACCACCCGCGCCACGGCGTCGTCAATCAGGGTGTAGAAATAGCCTACGCCGGCGGCTTCACACGCCGTTTTGAATTCGGTTTCGTACACCTCGCTGAAAAGCTCCTTAAACCTGCCGTCATAGATTTTGGAAATCGTGTCCTTTGCGGCGAACCACACCGGAATTTTTTCATCAATCGCGTAGATGAAACAGGAACGAGCGAAATTCCTGATCGATTCGTCCGTATTGTGCATGCCCTGCACCACGCCGGGACCATTCATATCCGCGACCAATATCCGCGTCTCGCTTTCGTCTCCAACCGTATACACAAGTTCAATCTTGCCGGGGCCGGGAACCAGCAGTTCCGCGCTCTTGTACACATCGCCATAGGCGTGGCGTCCTATGACTATGGGTTTTTCCCATGTGGAAACCGATGGTTTGATGCGCGAAACCGCTATGGGTTTGCGAAAAACCGTGCCGTCAAGAATAGCCCGAATTGTGGCGTTGGGGCTTGGGTACAGATGCCTTAGTCCATATTCAGCCTTCCGCGCCTTGTTTGACGTAATAGTGGCGCATTTCACGCCCACTCCAAGCCGTTTAATCGCATACGCGGATTCGGATGTCACCCTGTCTTCGGTAATATCACGGTTTTTAAGCCCCAAATCGTAATATTCGGTTTTCAAATCAACAAAAGGTGTTATGAGCTTGTCTTTTATCAAAGCCCACAATATCCGCGTCATTTCATCCCCGTCAATCTCAACGATTGGCGTTTTCATGGGTATCATA
>JAITIK010000145.1 GCA_031279555.1 Treponema sp.
TCCGGCCAGTAGTCGAACGAGAAGCCGAGAAACAGTTTTGAAAACATATCCCTATCAAATGACGACCACGCCGAAAGCGGCGATCCCCAGCGCGGCGATACGCGCCATAATTTTTCTTATGCGGTTTTTTCCTTGGATTCCCGCCATTTTGCGGAAAGCGGTGATGATCATTCCCCAATGCAAGCCGATATGAACGCCAATCAGGGGTATGCGCCAGTAGGCGGCGGTCGTGTGTATCAGCCGTATCATCATACCGCCGGGCAAACGCAGAAACGCAAGCGCGGTTCGGGAATGTAACAATCCGGTGATGACAAGCGCCGCCATTGCAAACGCAAGCGACAAATTGACGGCGGTCATCACGCCGCGCCGCAGGGTATACGCGCCTTTGAAAATGTTTTTATACCATTTCCAATTAAGGACGTTATGCGCGATACACACCGCGCGCACGGAAACGCCAATCCATTCATGTGTGGCGTCTCCGGTTACACGATAGGCGTAGGCGCATACTAACAAAAGGATAAAGGCAATGTCTATGATAAGCCTTGCCGCGAGTTTGCCCTTCACCGCGCCCTTATTCCCAATTTGCGTACCCACGCGGTTACATTTCTGTTCGGCGTTGTTACCCTGGTGTTGTCGTTGGGGTTGGTGTCATAGGCGCTGACGGAAAGCCCTTCGCCGATGACGGCCCCGGGGCGGAGCTTTTTTATGTCCTCAAGGTTGCATCCAAAGCGGCTGCCTCCGTGAGTAATGAGGGGATATACGGTCTTGCCCGAAAAATCGTAAGATTCAAGGAAGGTAAAACCCTCATTGGCAGGGTTCCCCACCAGTTTGGATAGCACAGGAAAACCGTGCCGTATTGCGCGATGTTGGCGATGCCGCCTGAAAGGACGGGGCGGGCGTTGTCGTTCTGCTCCTGTTTTTTGAAAAAGAGTGAATGGCAAACCAAAATTTCGTCCGCTGTCCGCCTCATATTGGGGATGAGAAGCTTCCCTCAAAAAAGCCTCGTAGAGAAGCCGAAGATGGATCGGGAAAATGGGGATGGAGCAAGGATGGCGTCTTCTCGTTCAAATGCGGGTTTGTTACGGGACGTACATCTATCCCACTGTCAAGAAGTTAAGAAAACGGCATACGCGCCCATCAACAGTTTGATTTGAGATTGTTGCGAATTGAAATGGCGAAGCTATCACGCGCCGCTCCATATAACGGTTCTTTCCTTCTTGACATTCCTTTCAATCTATTATAAACTATAAACGAACTATCATAAAAATTCATGGTAAGGGGTAGAGTTATGACAGTGTGGTATATACTGCTCCCTCTTGCCGGGTTAATCTTGGGCTGGATTTTAGGATGGACAATCAGATGGCTGTATGCCAGATATCAAGTAAAAGCGTCGGAACAAGAAGCTGTACGCATAAAACAAGATGCGATAAGGGAAGCTGAAGCGAAAAAGAAGGAGATACTTCTTGAAGCGAAAGATCAAATTATTCGCGATAAGAACCAGCAGGAAAGGGAAACTCGGGAACGCAGGGCTGAGTTGCAGCGATACGAACGGCGCGTCGTGCAAAAAGAAGAGGCTTTAGATAAAAAAACAAACCAGATGGAGAAACTTGAACAGGCGTTTGTGGAAAAGGAACGGAATTTTCAAGCGAGAAAATCGGCGCTTGAAAAAGAAGAAGAACAGTGCCGTTTGGAACTGGAGCGTATATCGGGTTTAAGCAGTGAAAGCGCAAAGGCGCTTATCATTCAAAATTTGGAACATGAGGCGCGGCATGATGCGCAAGCCATTATCAACAAGATTGAAAATGAGGCTACTGTCGCCGGCGAAAAGAAAGCGCGGGAAATTTTGGTGGCCACGATGCAGCGCGTCGCGGCTGACGCTACGGGCGAGGTTACAGTCGCGTCGGTGACGCTCCCGAATGATGAAATGAAGGGGCGGATTATTGGACGCGAGGGGAGAAATATCCGCGCTTTGGAAACGCTCACCGGAGTCGACATTATAATTGACGATACGCCGGAAGCGGTGGTTATATCCTGCTTTGATCCGGTGCGTAGGGAAATCGCAAAAGTCGCAATGGAACGCCTTATCATAGACGGAAGGATTCATCCCGCTCGTATTGAAGAAATTGTCGCCAAGGTAAGCAAGGAAATTTCGCAAAAAATATTTGAGGAAGGAGAGCGCGTCCTCTTTGATCTCGGTATACATAACATTAAGCAAGACAGCGTTCGCGCTTTGGGAAGACTGTATTTTCGCACAAGCTATGGGCAGAATGTGCTGTACCACTCCAAAGAGGTGGCGATCATCGCCGGCGTACTTGCGGCGGAAATCGGCGCGAACCGCGAATTGGCAAAGCGCGCCGCTCTGCTTCACGACATTGGCAAAGGCGTCGAGTCCGACTCGGATCTGAACCACGCGGAAATCGGCATGGATATGGCGCGGAAAATGGGCGAAGACCCCCGCGTCATCAACGCCATAGGCAGCCACCACAACGATATAGAGCCGATCTGCATCGAATCGGTGATCGTGCAGATAGCCGACGCCATTTCCGCATCCCGGCCGGGAGCGCGGCGCGAGACCATCGACAATTACATCAAGCGGCTTGAAAATCTTGAACATATCGCGGCAAGTTTTTCGGGGGTTGAAAAAGCCTATGCCATTCAAGCGGGCAGAGAGTTGCGCATCATCGTGGATCAAGACGCGCTCAACGATGAGCGTTCCCGCTCGTTAGCCAAGCAGATAGCGCGGAAGATAGAGACCGATCTTCGATATCCCGGACGCATCAAAGTAACGATCATCAGGGAGACAAGAATCGTCGAATATGCGCGGTAGTGAGCGGGCGGCGCGTTGTTGAGGGAGCTTTGATGGATGCGTCTCGAAGCCTGTTGAAACGGATGTTTTTAGAGGTAGATTTTATTGGAATGCGCCGGCGCCGTTGCGTATTCCAATAAATGCGCAGTTCCTCACTATTAATAATGGCGCGTACTTGGCGCGCATCCTATGGCGCCGCCCTCCTTGCGCTCCGCTTCTTTTTGTTCTATACTCTTGAATGTGGAACATATACAAAAATTCAATGTAGGCATTTTATTCGGCGGGAAATCTGCGGAACATGAGGTGTCGCTCCAGTCCGCGCTGAATGTGTTTGACGCCATTGATCGGAACAAATACAACCCAATCCTCATCGGCATTGACAAGACTGGAAAGTGGCGCAGCTCGCAAGATGCCGCCGACGTCAGTTGTGGCGGCTTCATCCTGAACACGGATAACCCTAAACGCATTGCGCTCAACACGAAAAGCGCTGAAGTGGCTTTATTGCCGGAAAGCTGTGGCGAACTGCTCTATGCTGATGCGCAACCCTTAAAAGGGGAAAAAAAATCCGCGCAGACCCTTGACGTGATTTTTCCAATCCTGCACGGACCGTCCGGCGAAGACGGAACGGTGCAAGGGCTTCTGAAACTTGCCGGCGTACCGTTCGTGGGCGCGGGCGTGCTTGGTTCCGCTGTGGGCATGGACAAGGACGTGATGAAACGGCTTTTGCGAGATGCGGGTCTTCCCATAGGCGCGTTTATATCCTTACAATCGCATGAGCGCATCCCCGATTATAAAAGCGTTGTCGGCCAGCTTGGAGAACCTGTCTTTGTGAAACCCGCAAATATGGGGTCGTCGGTGGGCGTGAACAAGGCCCATAACGAAACTGAATTCCGCAGGGCGGTGCGGGAAGCCTTTGAATATGACACAAAAATTATTATTGAGGAATGTATCACAGGCCGTGAAATAGAATGTTCCGTATTGGGAAATGAAACCGTTACCGCTTCCATACCGGGAGAAGTGATCTCAAGCCGGGAATTCTACTCATATAGCGCGAAGTATCTTGACGAAAATGGCGCCCGTCTTGAAATTCCCGCGAACCTCCACCCTGAAACCGTTGCGCTGATACAAGACTTGGCGATAAAAACCTTCAAAACCCTTTCCGGCGAAGGTTTGAGCAGGATCGACTTTTTCCTCCGTCCAGACAACTCGCCCGTTATCAACGAGATCAACTCTATGCCCGGTTTTACGAAAATCAGTATGTACCCGAAACTCTGGGAGGCAAGCGGCGTCTCGTATTCAGACCTTATCGACCGGCTCATTGAACTGGCGATCCGACGCTTTGAAAAAGAGAAGCGGCTCAAGACAAGCTATTTTGATGCGTAACGAGCTTTTCCCAAAACGCGAACTTGCGTTCGGGTTGTTTTTGAGAAAAGCTTTCGAAAAAAACGGTCAAAAACCCGCTTTTTCCAAAGCATTTCCCATCGAACGAAGGTTCGCGTGAACCCGAACACAACTCGCATTTTAGGACATGCCCGGCATTAGTTATATTAGCGGCACCGCGTAGTGTGAACACCCCTAATGGGGCAGTTTGCATAACGTCGCCAAAACATGCGATGCATCCATTGCCGGACAAGAACATCAACGCGGGCGTTGAGAAGATGCGGATTCTTACAACCTGCCCTTTTCCGAACCCGCCGTTTCCGCCGTATACTTCCGCAACGTTTTGCGCACCGCCCCAACTCCGGCGACCATCTCCGCAAACAAGCCTTCTACCCGCGCTCCAAGCCCCACGTTGTAGAGATTCACCGCAAAAATGGAAGCGTCCGAGAATATCGGTTGCAAGGCGTCATGAAAGCCGTCTGTGTCACCCAGCTTGATATGCTTCACATGAGTGAAAAGGCTCTCGTACAGCGGATCAGGGCTTACGGCAAAGGCGGCGCCCGTATCGTCGATCCCAATCAGGTAACGCGCCCACGCCGCGAGCGTCAGCGGGATAAGACGCAGATCGTCAACCTTGAGCGTTTCGCTTGCGATATAGGCTTTGATGGTTTCGCCGAACCGGATCGGAATCTTCTGGGATGTGTCGCAGGCGATCCGCTGGGGCGTGTCGGGCATGAAGGGATTAGGAAGCCGCGTCCGCACCACCTGATCGATAAACGCTTTCGGCGAAATAATGCCCGGATCGACTACAACCGGCAGCCCTTCTTTGTAACCGATGCCTTCTATGAGCGCCACCAGATCGCCGTCCTTCATCTCATCGCTTATCTTGGCATACCCCAAAAGGCAGCCGAACACCGCAAGGCTTGTGTGCAAGGGATTCAGACACGTACACACCTTCATTTTTTCCACTTTGTCAACCGTTTCCCTGCTGACAAATAAAACGCCCGCCTTTTCAAGCGGAGGTCTGCCATTGGGGAAAGAATCTTCAATAACAAGGTACTGGGTTTCTTCAGCGTTGACAAACGGGGCTATATAGGTCTGTTTTGCGGTGATCTGCCCCGCCGTATCCTCAAAGCCGGATTCTTCGAGCATTTTCCGTACGCCCTCATCCGGGCGCGGCGTGATCTTGTCGATCATCGACCACGGAAACGCGACTTTCGCCTTATCCCGCACATAATCGGCGAACCCTTTGTCAATGAAGCCCTTCGCCGCCCATTGATCCGCAAAGACGGCGACTGCGGCGAAGAGTTTGTCCCCGTTATGGGAACAGTTGTCCATGCTCACCATGGCGATGGGAAAGGCTCCCGCCTTGTATCGTTCCATAAGGAGCGAGGACACTTTTCCTATATAGCTCGTTGCGCCGTAGGAATCAAAATCGGCTTGAACATCGGGCAAAAAGCTCCCCTCGCGTGAGTTCAGGCTGTAGCCTTTTTCGGTAATGGTGAAACTCGCCATTTTAAGGGACGGCGAGCGGAAAATATTTTGCAAAACGGAAAACTGATCCGGCTTTTCAAGGTTCAACGCCTGGGCGACGCTACCGATCACCCGCTTCTCAATGCTGCCGTCCGCCTTTAAAGTGACTGCCAGCGTTAAATTGTCGCAGGGCGAAAACGCCTTGTCGATAATCTCGCCATCATAGCCTTCGGCGACAATGACGCCCGTCTTGGCAAGCCCCCGCTCCAGAAGGATCTGCTGAAGGGCGGCCGGAAATATGCGGAAAATATTCCCGGCTCCGAAATGCGCCCACTCAGGCGCGCGCTTCGTTTCGGCGATCATGGCGTTCCTGTCGAATTGAGGCAACAGAATTCCCGCTTTCTCCCACTGTTCTTTTTTTGACAATTCGGCATTGTTCAGTTTCATGCTTTGCCTCCCAAGCGTTCAACCGCTTCCCACAAGCCGTTAAGGTAGGCCGCGCCCAACGCCCGGTCATACAAGCCATAGCCCGGCATACCCTTTTCGCCCCAAATGGCGCGTCCGTGATCAGGGCGTATGGGTCCGTCAAAGCCCGAATCATACAGAGCTTTCACAACGGCGAACATATCAAGAGAACCGCAGCTTGTGGGGTGGGCTGATTCCTCAAACGTCCCTTCGCCGGTATGCAGGACATTGCGGAGATGGGCGAAATGGATGCGCCCTTTGAGCGCCGGTATTATGGACGGGATGTCGTTTTTGGGATTGGTTCCGAGGCTTCCGGTGCAAAGCGTGACGCCATTGCACGGATTTTTCACCATTGTGACAAGGCGGACAAGATCGTCCTTGTTTTTCATAATGCGGGGAAGGCCGAACACAGACCAGCCCGGATCGTCCGGGTGGATGGCCATCTTAATATCGTATTTTTCACATACGGGCATGATGGCTTCAAGAAAGTATTTGAGATTCGCGGCGAGCGTTTCTTCGGTGACGCCGTTGTACAAGGCGAACAACTCTTTGAGTTTGCCGAGCCGCTCCGGTTCCCAGCCCGCAAGCGTGAATCCGTTCGACTGCCGCTCAATCAAAGAAGACATGTCGTTGGGGTCGATAGTGTCGATGATGTTCTGATCGTACGCCATCGTAGTACTGCCGTCCGGCAATTTTTTCGCAAGATCGGTGCGCGTCCAGTCGAACACCGGCATAAAATTGTAGCACACCAGATGAATGCCGGCTTGTCCAAGCCGTTCCAGCGTAGTGATATAGTTGTCTATGTATTTGTCCCGTTCCGTAGCGCCGGTCTTAATGGCGTCGTGGATATTGACGCTCTCAATGCCCGCAATGCATAGCCCTGCGTCCTCGACCTCTTTTTTAAGCGCCGCAATGTCTTCTTTTTCCCATATTTCACCGGGAAGCGTGCCGTAAAGGGTGGAAATTACCCCTTTTACCAAGGGAATCTGGCGTATCTGTTCAAGCGTCACCGCATCGAAGCCTTTCCCAAACCATCGTATCGTCATCTGCATGGTTTTATTCCTTTGCTCATAATTTACTCCCATAATATAACAAGTTTTCCAATAGTGCAACTGGCCAGATCGCCGCCGTCCACCTTTTGCTCCAAAAGTTCTGTTAGTATTGCTGAGAATTTCATTGCCATTTTGTGTAACAAAGACCATGTCTGCAAGAATGTGGCGGAGTTTTGGCGTGGGAACATTCCCCAACTATGTGGGGCGCGGAATGACCTAGCCATTGCGAAGGCCGAGGGGCATACCGGGCAGGCAAGCGCAAACAGGCATGTCATGTGCAATAAAAACCCGCTACGCTAGCCGTCCGCATGAATGCGGGCGTTTTTATTCGAGGGGTCAATACCCCCGCTCCTCTGGGGCGGTTCAATTCTTCCGCCAAATGGCGGGGTGGCAGACTCCCAGTATAATAAATTTCCTATCGAACGACAGATTTTTCGCAGAAAAACCTGATACCCTGCGGCAGAGCGGCGGGGTAGTTCATTTTTTGTTCCATTCTGGCTTTAAATCTTCAATAATGCTAGTTTCAAGCCCTTCGGCAAGGTTTATTCTAAAAGCGCCATATGAAAGCAAAGCAGAATCAACAAATGCATAAATTTCAACAGATTTCCCTGTCTCAAGTTCTTTCTTGATATTGGCGTTATTTTCAATATTCGTACTTTGAGACGGTCCAGGTGTTTTATATTGTTGCATACGTTGCTTTAATGTATTTGTTGATTTTCCTACATATTTTATTGAATCATTAACAATAAAAGCATATAGGACATTGCTACAGCCAGCGAGACTCTCTTCCAATACAAAATCAACCGTTCCTGACTTATATAACCAGCGTCCAGCTTTTTGAAAGCCAATGTTTTGCAATTTGCGCATATTATTTCTCCTGTTTTATTTATATCCACCCGCAATGATAAAATATTGAATAAATATAAACCTGATTTCTTGTAGTTTTAGCCGCTTCTTTACTAACTTCTTCCCCCTTTTTTCTACGCAAATATATTGGGTGCATTACCCTAAATTCATCTTTGTCTAATAGTCGTATTTGAGTTAATTTTGAAGAAGGTTTTTTCGTTCTTGCGCTGTCAACAAGTATTGTTACTCTGCCTATGCTTACGCTTACATGAAACCATACTCCTTCCCTACGATTTATTGGTATGGTTTGCAAATCGCGGGGATGGGTTGTAATATCATTGATAATTTTACCCCATAGTTCGTTAAACATATGTATGTTTGAACCTTCATCTTCTTTTCCAACATGAACTTTTAAGCGCTCATAGCCATCGTTAACCTGTTTCATAAATTTCTCCCTTACTTTGACAAAAAATCCAATTCGATAATGCCATCTCAAAGAAACTTTGTCAACCACTCTTTCAAAATATTTGTCAATGATCAATAGAGATGTCGCCTATTTGCATTCAGTAACACAGAAAATGCCTTTCTCTTTGCCATTTTCTCTCGATTTTAATTTCAATTCTTGAACAATCTATCGTATAAGATGACTACCAATCAGACAATTTTGGCAGTTCTATATCTTTCAACATCTTGTTTGCCTGTCTGCCGTAACGATAATGGCAGGCGTTCCTTCGCGTGGTTGCGGCGGGATATGCCTTCGGCCCGTCTAAAGAATTGGCGATTTTCTTCTAAAATCTATTCCAAAACCAACCCGAACGCAAGTTCGCGTTTTTGAACAGGCTCATGTGATATTTATCGAACAAGGGACTTGTGCAAATGCAGCTCCCACTCCCTCTAAATTTCAATTTTCTCTTATACACGCCATATTCTCCAAAAAGCTGAACACTCTGGGAGGGAAATATGGCGCAGGGGAAAAGGTTCGATATGGAAGAAGAATCTGCTGGAGTGAATTTTCATTCTATCCGGCTGGAGAACCGATTTATTAGAACTATGGAAACCTGAGCGAGCAGCCGGGTAAATCGATCTGGGAGGCTGGCGAAGACCGTGCCGAAGCCAAGTCAATCTATCGGATGGTGGGGAATGAAGGCTTTGACCGACCGAAAACCCTGATGACGCGCTGGGAAGCGACGATACGGCGCGTGGCCGCATATGGCGGCCCGATCCTGGCGGTACAGGATGCCACGGCGGTATGACACTGAACATGCTTTTTGGGGAAGACGAGAGGAAACCGCTGTATTGTGTGGCAAACAAGAGCAAGAAAGAACTGAGGAAACCGGATACGATAAAAAAGCGGCGGATTATCTTGGATGGCTGCTGGGCGGGCCGAAGCAGGCGTTCAGTGGCGGGCATCCTGGGGTGAAGACCTAGAAGTGATGAAGTTATGTATCCTGTTGGCTTACCGGAAGCGCCTCGCCTGATTCTGCGGATCAAGTTTAGCCTTTAGATCGGAGTATCTTGTAAGCGTTGCATTATTTACGAGGTTCGGCGAACCTTTGGTTCGATGGCAGTTCGCACGGTAAAAAATCGACTTTAAGGCGATCTTTGGAAATTTTATGCGTGAAGCGCAACAAACCGCTAGAACAGGAAATGTGAAAACACAGAGGCTGACGCGCATGCAGCGTATGCGGCGCGTATCGCGGGCGATATGCGCATCGCGGCGTCGTTCTTTGGTTTTCGCTTTCGGTTCTTGTCATACTCCCGGAATCGTGTTATATTGTAAATATGTTTGTATTAAAAATACTGTTAGGGCTTGTCGGCTTGGGCGTTGTCGTTATTGTTCACGAGTTGGGGCATTTTATAGCGGCGCGAATAGCGGGCATTGACGTGGAAGCTTTTTCCATAGGCTGGGGCAAACCCATCCTCAAAAAACAAATCGGCGCCGTTGAATACCGTCTTGGCATGTTTCCGTTGGGCGGTTACTGCAAGATGCGCGGGGAAAATGAGTTTGAGGAAGCCTATAAAAATAACCAAAACGACATTTCTCCGGTAAAAGGAACCTTTTTTGGCGCGAAGCCGTGGCAACGCATCATGGTGGCCTTTGCCGGTCCATTCTTCAATCTTGTCTTTGCCGCGCTTGTTTTTTCGATTATTTGGGGACTTGGATTCACAACAGTGGACATGGAAAACCGCATTGTGCTGGCGTCGGATGTTGTTGGCGAAGAAACGGCGTTTCCGGCGAATGTCGCCGGCCTTGAAAGCGGCGACCGCATCATTGCCATTGACGGAGCGCCCATTAAAACCTTTGGCGAAATACGGGAAAAGATCGTGATCAATCCGGAGAAAACCCTTTCCCTCAAGGTGGATCGCGGCGGCGCCGTTCAAGATATAGTCATAACGCCGAACCTTGATAAAAATACCGGCGCTGGAACCATTGGCGTTTACTATTGGCTCGATCCGGTTGTAAGCGAAGTGGCGCAGGCGGGTCCCGCGAAAGTTGCTGGTCTTAAACAGGGCGACCGTATCCTCCAGATTAATGGAAGGGACATTGAGTATTCTGTGGCGTTGATACCGGTCTTGCAGGAGCGCCCGCAGATGCTTGTCGTTGACTTTGAACGGGACGGAGTGACAGCGCGGGCCGAGTTGCAGCCTGTCTATACAAACGAGGGCGTGGATCTTGGCTTTAACTTTCGCATGCTTGAGTACCGGACGCCAGGCCTCTCCCCATTCGCCGCGATTAGCAAGGGGTTGGGCGAGGCGTGGAAGACGCTCGCCATATCGGTTAAAAGTTTCGCTCTGCTCTTCAAGGGCATTGACCTTACACAGGCGGTTTCCGGTCCGGTTCGCATCACCTACATGCTGGGCGATGTAGCGGCGGCCGGGTTTAGCAACAGTTTCGCGGACGGAATCCGGAACATGGCGGATTTTCTGTGCCTCATCTCTATTGCTCTGTGTGTCATGAACCTCCTGCCTTTGCCTGTGTTGGACGGCGGACTTATCGCGCTTTTTATTATTGAAATTTTCAAACGGCGTCCTTTGAACCCCAAATTTATCTCGATTTTTCAAACAGTCGGCGTTGTACTGATTTTCGCCTTGATGCTGTTCGCTGTATGCGGCGATGTTTTGTACCTCGTTCGTTTATAATTTATAAAAACCTGAAAGACGAGTTGCGTCTTGCGAAGGTTGCGCCGCAGGCCGCCGCCTTGAAAGGGGCGAAGCGGCGGCGCCCATTGCGAATAAAACGATCTATACAGCTTCTGCGAGAGTCCGTATAGATCGAGTCAAACACAAGGTGTCTATGATTTTGTTCAGATGAAATAAGAGGTAGTAAATGAGACGTTTAGCCCTATACGTTTTGCTGTTTTCCTCGTGCGCATCAATGTCTATGAAGGCGCAGGATTCATTTCAGGTTTCCGGCGGGCACCGAGGGTCTATACGAGCCGTTGTTTATGACGGCAGCCGTGTCATCACCGCAGGGGAGGACGGTTTTTTGGGATTCTGGAATGTGCAACGCAGAGCCGCAGAGGAACGTTTTCAGATAAGTGAGATTCCGTTAAAGGCGATGCGCTTGCGTCCTGAAAAGTCGCATCTTGCCGTGATAGAGAGCGACGGCAAGCGGCGCCGCGTTTCAGCGTGGGATTATGAGACAAAAGAGCATCTGTTTTCTAGGGATTTTAATGCGGATCCTGCGTTCATCGCCTATTCAGGAGCGGGAGGGTTCCTTATTGTGGTTGCGTCAGATCGTACCGGAACCGTATGTCTTGACAGCGACACCGGTGAACTCCTCTATACGATTCCCGATATAGCCGGCGGAGCAACCCTTGCGGCAACTGGCAAGTCGGAAACATCCATGATTTCCTACATGCCCTCCGGAGTGATTTCATACTGGAATTTAGCGCAGAAGAAGGAAATACAGCAATGTGGAACGGTCGCCGGTTTGCAAACGCCGATTCTGTTTGGAAACAACCGGTTTATTGCCGGCGTTGGAGTTGATTCCTCTGGAGCGAGGGGCTTGTTTGTGATCGACGCCGTTACCGGCAAAATCCTTGATTACGATTCCCGCGTTGTGAACGGTTCCGTCTACGCCGTAAAAAGTGAGTCGCCGGATTTTATCTGCATTGCGGAAGATGGCGCGGCTGTTCAGACGATTTATTTCTTTACGATTAACAACCTGAAAAAATTTGAAGCTAAACATCATCACACGATTATTGATTCACGCTTCCGTATTGAAAGCCTGGCTGCGCTTCAACATGGCGCGGCGTTCGGCGCCACTGATGGGAATGTGCGGATTTTCAGCGAAACTGGCGCTTCGCTGGAGCTTGCCGTTAAAAATCCGCTAGTGGCAAAGGAGATTGCCGTTGTAAGAGGCGGCGCCGGCGACTCCATCGTTTTTCTGGTGGATGGCTCCTTTGCCATCATGCCGTTGGACTGGACGCTTCTTTCGGAAAAAGGCGTCTCGTTTGGCGCGACTGATTTTACCCGCATCTCAGCGGCGAAAGACGGGTTTATTTTATGGAGCGAAGACAGGAAAAAACCGCATTATCTGACCATAGATGGAAGCGATGCGGAACTGTCCTATCAGAGTAAATTTCCTCTGCGCGCCGTCACGGCTTTTAACGGAAAGGCGGTCTTTTTGGATTCTGTGGGGGAAATAACAACGCTTTCGCTTGGAACAAATAAGAGCGTATTCTTGTTCTCCTCTGCGGGTTCTCTGGACGCGACTTTTCTTGATGATAGAAACCTCATCGTGGGACGGGGAGACGGCATAGCGCCTTTCTTAAAGGTGAACCTTGTCACCAGCGAGACCGTTCCGCTCGCCTATCCCGCAATGGTCGGGGTGCGGGTCTACCGCTCCGCAAGCGGCGCTGTGTATGGCGGGGTTGTTTCAAATGATGAGCGTGGGGAGCGAAAAACGATCTTAATCAGGCTTGATATGTCGAACACCGCGCAATCTCCGATTTTAATGGAAGCGCCTGGTGAAAACCTTGCCTTTGCCCTCACGGAAACCGGCGGGACAGCGGCATCCACTCTCTTGGACGGGCGGGCGGTGATGGTTGGCGAAAACGGAACGTACACCGCCCTTGAGCAGAAAGGCGGTTTTCCCGTCCACCTGGTTGACGGCGGGAACTTTTTCGTCTCTGTGGATACAGACGGCGTTATTTCGTGGCATAATCCGCAGACAGGCTTGTTGTTAGCCCAATTTCGTCTCTATGGGGACGAATGGACGCTTGAGCAAAAAAACGGAAAATACGCCGGAGTTACAACTCAACTATGAGCAGGATTCTTTCTGACCTTCTCAATCGCCTGCGTGACGGCAATGCGTATGCTCTGCGCATATTCCTCATCAATGTTGATCACTTCTAAAGCGTAGAGCGTACCGAGAAGCGAATGGCGGTAAAAAGGTTTCACCGTATTCAACGCTATTGCGGCCATGTCGATGACGCACTCGTTGCATGTACATATCTCGCCTTCTGGGAAGCTCCCTAGTTGCGTGTTAATTTCATCAAAAACGAGTCGTTCAGCCTCGTTCTTGAGATTTTCAAGGTTATAATTGTCAATAAACGTCATTTTTTCCCTTATCTTCCTGATCTCCCTTAGTATTGTACAGGAGAAAATCATGGACTTTCTTTTGAAAGATTAGTAAATTTTGTATAATCCGATAAAAATGTCAGTTGAACGGTGCCGACAGGCCCGTTTCTCTGCTTCGCTAAAATGAGGCTTGTTGTCCCTTCTTTTTTTTCTCCCGCATTATTCGCGCCGCTAGTGGCGCCAGCTTCCCCTTTTTTCTCATATTCCCGTTCCCTGTGCAAAAACATCACGACATCGGCATCCTGTTCAATGGAACCGGAATCTCTCAAACTTGACAGGTTCGGTTTTTCGCCCTCCGCAGCGCGGGTAAGCTGGGAGAGCGCCACAATCGGAATATTGAGCTCGCGGGCGAGGCTTTTGAGCGAACGGGAAACTTCGCCTATTTGTTCAAAACGAGGTATACGGAAATTTTCCACATTGATAAGCCCCAAATAGTCGATAAAAATGATCGCCACTTTCTGCTGCACCCGAAGCCGCCGCGCATGAGCGCGCAAATCCAGAAGTTTCATATTCGGCATATCCACAAGGTACAGGGGCGCGTCGTAGAGTCGCCCGGCGGCTTCTTGAATGTTGACAAAATCGCTGTTCGGAAAATAACCGGTTCTCAGTTTGTTGCTGTTTATTTTGGCCTCGCTTGAGATAAGGCGGAGCATGAGGGACATGTCGGACATCTCTAAAGAGAAAAACGCCGTTGGCATGTGTTTTTGTATGGAAATGTGCGACGCCATACTCAAGGCGAGCGCCGTTTTTCCCATGGAAGGACGCGCTCCAATAATGATAAACTCGGAGGGCTGAAACCCGGATGTCAGCTTGTCAAGCTCGTCAAACCCCGAAGGAATGCCGGTGAATTCTTTCTTTGCAGCCTGTATGCGTTCAAGGGCGGCTATCACATTGGGAATCAGTTCCCGTACGCTTTTCACCTTGAACGCCTGCCGGTTGTCGCTTAAATCAAAAAGTTTTTGCTGGATTTCCTCTAATATAGCTCGCGGCTCAAGCGATTCATCAAAGGACTGCGCTATATTCTCGCTGGACACCCGTTGCATGGCGCGACGCAGGGAGTAATTCTGCACCGTTTGCGCGTAGTACTCGGCGTTTGCGCTTGTAGGCACCACATTGGTCAAGGATGCGACATACGCGGTTCCGCCCGCTTCTTCAAGTTTGCCGTTTTGTTTCAACTCGCCGGTAATGGTTAAGATGTCCGCCTTGACGCCTTTGTTAAACAGTCCTAGAATAGCCTCGTAGACGGCTTTATTGGCGTTTGAATAAAAATCATCGGGACGAAGATACTGGATTGCTACGGCTATAGCTTCCGCGTCAAGAAGCAACGCCCCAAGAGTCGCCTGCTCCGCAGTATCGTCATGCGGTGGAATTTTGTCTTTTAATACCGCCATACTTTATGGTCGCATCCAAGCCTGTTTTGTTCCAAACCTGCCAAGCTGTCAAGCCTGCCCGTTCTGTTCCTCAGGCGCAGGTTTGGACGCCGCCGCCTGTTCCGGCTGGGCTTCGGATGCAACTTCCTCAACACGCCGTTCGTCGCGCCTGCGCCGTCTTTTGTCCGTTGCGGGGGCATGGGCCTTCGTTTCCGCCGCTTGCGCATCTACTGTCAACGGAAGTTCGGCGACCGCTCCCTCATAGAGCCTGAGCGTGATCTTGTATTTCCCTACGCTTTTAAAACTGTTGCCGGGAAGTTCAATACGTTTCCGTTCAAACTGGAAGCCCTGTTTGGCAAGCTCTTCGGCAATGGTTTGACTCGTCACCGCGCCGTATAATTTTCCGTTCGCGCCTGCGGGCATAGTCAAAACAAGAGACAACGCTTCCAATTTTTCTTTAAGACTTGCCGCATCTTTGCGCTTCTCGGCTTTTCTCGCCGCAATTTCATCTTTTCGGGCTTCGAAAATTTTAACCGTTTTGTCGTTATAGGGTACCGCTATGCCCCGCGGGAAAAGATAGTTTCTGAAATAACCGCGGGCGACGTCTCGTACATCACCTTCCTCGCCGAGTGTGGCAAGATCTTTGTTCAAAATAACCTTCATACAAGCTCCTTTTGGAAACCCTATGCGCGGCTGATGCGCCAAGCGCAACCTCGCAGAATCCATACGCAACCCGCGCGATCTCCGCGTGGAGTTTCCGGTATATAAATGGTTCCCTCGAATACTCAAGGGGTGGAGAATCTCTCATTATTGAGGATCTCTTAGGACAAGAAACCGGAACGCGCCCGGTTTGCATCATCGGAGTAGATGACGATCCATTATTCACAGCAGGTCAACAGTTGGTCGCAATATGCGCATAGCGTGCGCTACATTCCGGAACGGTTGACAATGACGGCGGCGCCAACGGCGAAGCCTACAAGATGTTCCGTCCTTTCTAACGGGGCGGTTCATTTTTGTTTCTAAGCGGCGCCCAATTTTCGGCGATGCCCAAGACAAGCAGTCCTCCACAGGCAAAGAGGTTGACGGCCGGACTTATAATAATGATCACCGCTGACAAAATCTGCAACAACCGCATAAGGGGAGAACGCGCCGTTTTTGACAAATAATAAAAAACGATCCCCAACCCTTGAGCCGTATATAAAAAGAGGCAGACGGTTGTTATGTTCCACGCGACTACCTCCATTGCCGACATCCCGGTTTTTCTGAAAAATACCACTCCCACAAGGGCAAAGATCAAGAGCCAAACAAGCCAGCCTTCCGTGTGGTAATCCGCCAAACGAGGCGCCTTCTCCATAGGCTTGACAAGCCGGGCTAATGATACGCTCACCTGCCTATTCACCGCAAAAAACAAAATCATTACGGCTAGTCCGGCGCCGTTGAAAATAAAAGAAATCATTGCGCCTATAACATTTGTGTCATCAAGCGAGTCAAATGCGATCCCAGCTATTCCGGAGTCCGCCGTAAAGTCAATCGCGTATTTCACAGCATGTTCCACGCTCTGTAAAAACGCCGAATAGTCTCTGAAAATATCAAGCAAAAACAGTATAAAAACAACCGCGCCGCTGACCACAATCCGGCTTGCGGTAGAAAAAACGTGTGTTCGAGGCGGCGGAGATGTGATCCACGTCCACAACGCTAAAACAAGGCCGGCGCTTCCGCACTTCCATGTAAAAGCGTTCCAGTCTACGGCTTGTTGGCCGTGAAACGCCATAAGCAATGCAAGAAAAACAGTCGCATTTCCCACAATCGCAACCGCACATGCGATCCACGCCTCCCTTACACTGCCGCTATAAGCGAAAACGCCCAGCGGCACAAGAAAAAAAAGACTGAAAAGACCGCCTAATTGAAAAAGCGCGACGGAAATAATCGCGCTTATCAGCGGAAGGACCAACGCCGCCGCGTTTTGTCCCGATCCGTCTTTCGTCACGTTATTCCGCGACAAAAGGAAGCAACGCGATCATCCGCGCTCGTTTGATCGCCAATGCGAGCGCCCGTTGGTGTTTCGCGCATGTGCCGGTAATGCGGCGCGGCAAAATTTTTCCCCGTTCAGTAATGAAACGGCGCAAAACATCGGCGTCTTTATAGTCTATCTTGAGTTTCTGGTTGCAGAATCTACAAATCTTTTTTTTGAAAAAGACCTTTCCGCCCTTGCCTCCGCGCCGGTCGTCGCCGTCGCGTCCATCATCGCCTCTATCCCGTACATCACGCGGGGTTCTTTCACTCGCCGCGTCTCTATCGTTATATTTTTCATCAGCCATATAATTAATGCTCCTTCCTTAGTTTGAAAAGCGGTTTGACGCCTTTTTTCCCCTATAAGGCTAAGGCGCCTTCTCCGGCAGATCGCTCGTACGCCGAATTTGTGGAAAAACCGCTGCAACGGCGTTTTAGCGGCGCCGTTAGAATGGAATATCATCAGAAAACCCATCCCCGCCAGTAGGGAGAGAATGGTCTTCCGAAGATGAATGCGTGGAACGCGCATGATCATGGTAAGCGCCATCGTTTTTACGCTCACTGTAAGACGACGGCGCGCCGCCGCCTGATTGACCTGGGCCTCCTCCCAAAAGCTGTAAATTATTAGCTATGATCTCAATCTTTGAGCGGTTCTGCCCATCTTGCTCCCAGCGATCCTGACGAAGCTCTCCATCAACCCCGATGAGCTTGCCTTTGACCAAATACTGGTTGAGAGCTTCGCCCTGCCTGCCCCACACCACAATATCAAAAAAATTCGCTTCCTCAACCCATTGTTCGCCAGACTTCTTACGCCGGTTTACCGCAATGGAAAATTTGCATACAGCCTGACCATTGGCAGTATACTTGAGTTCAGCGTCACGAGTTAATCTTCCCACCAAGACCACATGATTTATATCAGACATTCGGCGCTCCTATTTCATTCTTATAAAGAAATATTTCAAAAGATTCCCGTTGAGCTTGAAAACACGATCTAGTACAGCTTGTTTTTCAGGGGCAAGTTTAATCGTGAAAAGCGCGTATTTGCCGCGGCGTCTTTTTTTTACTTCGTAGGCAAGGTCTTTATCACCCAACTCGTCAGTTTTCTCAATCTCCGCGCCATGCGCGCTCAGATCATTCAGCAATTGTTCACGGCCTGCTTTGTGTTGATCTTCCTCTAATGGAAAGATAACCGTCAGTTCGTACTGATTCATAAGCAACCCTCCTTATGGATAAAATAGTCCATCTCAAGATGGACAAAGGGGTCTTCCAAACTTTATCTTACGAAAAAGTTATTTAATCAGTATACCCAAAAGCGAAAAATTGTCAAGTGGCGCGACGCCTCCTGTCACATCTCTTCCAAACGTCGGAAAGCGGCGTTTGTGGAAAAGCGAAGGAATTTGAGAAAGCGTTGGACGCGGCGGAGATTCCGCGCAGCCGGCTCAAAAAAGACTGCGAGACGTCCGGCGCGCCGCAATCGCGGGCAGGAAATGCGTCAAATCGCGCAACGAGAAAAATGCCTTCCGCATAGGCTCAAAGAATATACCGCCTGACATCTCAGGTTTGTCACCGGTAAGGCCGCCCCTTGCGGCGGCAACATCTCGGGGCAATGCGCCAAAAAGTCCAAACGGAAAATGAAAGTCGCGGGCTGTTACATGGCCGGCGAAGGCGTCCGCAGATGCGTCCGCTCCGCAAGCGCAAGGCATTACGGATATTTTCGCCGGAAAAACGCTTGAATTCAGCAAGGCGTCGCGATCATCATCCCTCAAATTGCCCTCTCAATCAATGGCATACCGGCTTTCCGCGCGGGATATATTCAATTATCCGGCCTGTATGTGTATCGCTACGAGCCGAAGGACAGGAAGCCCGCCGAGGAGCGGGTTACTAAGCCTGTTCTAAAATCAACCCAAACGCGCGTTCGCGTTTTAGAACAGGCTCAATAAACACAAAATATTCAAAAAAACACGTCCGTACGATTAAAATAACACTTTACACTGCGCCGGGTACTTGCGTAAAGTGTTGTAATAAAGTATTGTTTTATTGTTCAAATGGTATTCTAGTGACTTTTGTAATAAAGTCCCTTAGCAGAAAGGAGGAGTTTAACATGGCTGAAGCAATTCAGAAGCAGGGGAGCCGCAGATTCGTCACCGTAGTCGTCGGCTTTATGATTTTCGCGCAGTTTTTCGGAGCGGGCAACCTGATCTTCCCG
>JAITIK010000157.1 GCA_031279555.1 Treponema sp.
AGCGTATTTTTTGAAAAATAGAACAATTGATACATTCAATGAGGATTTATGCGCATTGTTAAAGAAACTCATATCGGCGCTTTTCTTTAAATTTGTTTTTACATCCTCTATTAACGCCAATCGGGATGATATATATAATGCGTATATTTCTATACAAAACAAGGCGCAATGGGAGACAAGCGTTTCAATAAATTGTGAAACTCAATGTTACGACAGTGGGATCAACGCGGCCCCGCGCGTGGGATCAACACAGCCCCGCGTGTGGGATCAACACAGCCCCGCGTGTGGGATCAACACAGCCCCGCGTGAAGATATGATGTTTTGCGTGCATAATTGGAAGAAATCCGCGTTACATCCCCTCAGATTTCGCCGGCGCGTCAACCAGACCGGACAGATCGTTGTTTCCCTTGAAGCGCAACACATTCACCATAAAAATATTGAGCTTGTTCACGATGTTTGGCGGCAAGAGGTTCCCGTCAACTTCAACCGAGAGGATCGGGTAATTGCGCTCTCGCGCCCAAGGTGTAAACAACCCTTCGATGACCCGTCCGATGAGGCAGGCGAAGGGTGAGATGTTCACGATGCCGGAGAAACCGTCTTCCATTTGCATGGCGGTCGCCGCGACGCCGGAAGAGACCGCGATTTCAGAATTAAGCTCAAGGTTCACAAAGTGTTCCTGGGTCTTTACCATTATCTCCCGCATGTCGTGCGGGGAATGCGCCACTAGACCGGTCGGCTCCAGTATCTTTAACACTTTGTCTTCTATTGATTTCTTCCACCACTCCTCAAGCTCCAGTTTCCTCAAATCCATCCACGGCTTTGAGAAGATGCGTTTGCCTTTCGGCTGTAAATTGACGAGTTTTTTGAAGGAATATTCGCGCACAAAGTCGAGGTAATGTATCCATTCCGAGATGCTCGCAACCTTCACCACGATGCCCCGCTCGCTCATCAGGTCGATGAGTTCGCCGACCGCAAAGTCATCGCGGCGCACGTAGATCTCGCCGACGATCATCACTTTGGGACATTGGGCTATGGTTCGTTTGAGCGGTATTCTCTGCACATCCCGAGACACCTGTTTCAATTCCTTCCATATATTTTTCGGGTTGAACTCCACCGCGCTCATAACTTTGCGCCACGACGCTTCAAAATCTTTCACAGCTTGTTTCGGGTCTTCGGCTGTGGCTTGCAATGCGGTCTGGATGTCCTTGAGATAGTCTGCGATGAGCAACCCCTTCCACATCTCCTTGGCGAATGCAGGTCCCAACTCGGTGTAGGAATTGTCAGCGGATAGGGTGAAGACAACCACATTTTCAAGCCGCATGTCGCGGAACAGGTTTTCGTAATACACGAAGTACTGTCCGGTACGACAGGGGCCGGTGGTTATCGGCACAAAAATAAGGTACAACTCGTCCTTTCGGTATCTGGGGCTGTTGATAAACTGAAGGGCGCTTCCCAGCACAAGGTGGCTCGGCACGCATTCCTTGCCAGAGGCGTGGGCGCGCGCTATTTGAATGGTCTTGCCAGTCGCAACCGGCATAGCTTCCGCGTTAAAACCGAGGCTGCGTATGGCCGCCGCCATGTATTCGGTGGAAATCAAGCCCATGTTGGAAAGCAGTATCTTGATGCGTTTATCACCGCGTATTCGGCGTTTGTCGCCGGTGATGTCGTTATCTACACGCAAATCAAAGTCGCCGTCCGGCAGTTTTTCACTGACAAATCGCCACCCATTGCTGTAACGCTCCGCCTCAAGCTCATTTTTCTTTGAACGGTACCCGTCTATGATGTCGAGGAAGGCTTCCACGCGGGTGTCGACGCCCGCGTCCGCCGAATGGGAGTCCAATTCCAGAACGAGGAAGGGTTTTTGGCCCATCGCCCACTTGAGATAGTGAAGAATGAAAGAATCCGGGGCGCAGGAGAAGTTCGTGATATAAGTGACGTAGATGTTGTCTTCTTTCTTGAGGAAATTTGCGGATTTTACATCCTGCTGCCCATAATACCAGTACATATTTGGGAAAATCTGTTCGTCTTTGAAGGGCAAAATGTCAAAAGGCACGATGGAATATCCGCGTGTGGTGAATTTCCGGGGAATTCCCATATTCGCCTCGGCGGTAAAGGCGTTGTACGGACGTCCGAGCAGGGCGATGACGGGACGGTCCGCTTTGCGGGCGTCTTCCAGCGCCTCCTCGCCAAGTTTTTCGCACGCGGCGAAATACTCGTTCTGCTTGGCGAGCGCCGTATTGAAGGCCGCCTCGGTCTCTTCCATACCGGCGCCGAGTTTTTCAGCCATCAGGGTGAAAAGTTCAAGCGCTTTGCCTTCTCCGAACTTGAAACTCACCACGACGGGCAGCCATTTCTTCTTGTCAACGTCCGGAAAAGCCTTTTCGATGTAATATGGAAGGCTCTGGGTAATGGGGCAGAAATTCGCGTGAACCTGCTCCTCATACGAAGGCATGTCCCGAAAATGAGGTAGCAACACAAAATCCGCGCCCTTCTCAAGACAGTCCTGCACCGCGCCGTGGGCGATCTCCGCCGGAAAACAGTAGGTGGACTCAGCCCGCGCCACGCCCTCATGCGCCACTTCGGTCGACAGGAAGGTTTTTACGCCCAATTTATAGAAAAACCACGAGTAGAACGGGTAGAGCGAGTGAACCGAGAAGCAACGGGGGATGCCCACCGTGTAGTTGCGTTTCGGAGTCTCTCCGCCTTCGTTCCAGTCTGGCGCCGCAAATGTCTCGAACAGCATCTTCTGCCGTTTTTCAACATAGTCGAACACCGGCGCGTCTTTCACGGCTTTGCGCATATTCGTGTATTTGTTGCAGCGTCCGCCGAACATGTACGGGTGTCCGTTTACTTTCAAGACCTGGATGGGGCATCGGTTGTCGCACGCCTGGCAGGTGAATATCCGTTCATAGATGATTTCACGCGACAGAAGATCGTCAATGTCAATGGATTTTTCGGCGAGAAGCCCATCGGCGTTCTTACGTTTGGCAAGCAGGGCCACGCCAAAGCAACCCATGAGTTCCGGCGAAGGCGGCACAAGGATTTCTTTGTCAAGCAACATGGCGAACGCCTGCGGCACCGCCGGATTCTTAGCTACGCCGCCCTGTAAAAATATCTTCTTGCCGATGGCGCGGTTTCCGACCACTCGGTTGAGGTAATTCGCTACAATGGAACAGACGATGCCCGCAGTGATGTTTTCCTTGCTCGCGCCTTGCTGAACCGCCTTGCGTATATCCGAGTTGATGAACGCGGAACAATGCTCGCCGAATTTGCATGGCGCATCCGCGTTGAGCGCGACGGGTCCAATGTCCCGCGCATCCCGGATATTGAGGTCGCCCGATGCGGATTCTTCAAGGAAGGAGCCGGTGCCAGCGGAACACGCCTCGTTCATCGCGTAGTCTATCGGCACACCGTTCTTGAGCAACACGTATTTCGCGTCCTGCCCCCCGATCTCGAAAATTGTTTCCACTTCAGGATCGAAGTAGGTGGTTCCCACCGAATGGGCGATTATCTCATTGTAAACGCCCGGCGTCTCCAGAAACACGCCCAGAATTTCCCGCGAAGAGCCGGTCGTTGACACAAGGCGAATATCGATCTCTTTGCCGCCCGTGTCCGCGATTATTTTTTTCTGTATGATCCCCATACATTCCTTGAGCGCCTTGACCGGATCTCCGTGCGTACGTCCGTAGTGGCTCGCCACGATCTCGTCCGTCTCCGCATCCACAAGGCACGCCTTGGTTGTTGTAGATCCGCCGTCAACGCCCAACAGGTACGTCCTCCCCTTTTGAACCTTGCCATCCGGCTTCTCGAAAAACCGCGCCTTTTGCTCCCAATCCTTGAGCGCGTTCAATGCGCCGAAGCGCACGGCGTGAGGTTTCAGGAGTTTTTCAACCGGTGGAAGTCTGCTCCCTGATGACGGAGCGAGCGCCGCGGCTCCCAACGCCTCGAATACCGATGCGGCGGCGGGAATGACAAACTCAATGTGCGGGGCTTTTTCTTTTATAAACCGCACGATGTGCCTGTTCAGCGTAATGCCGCCGGTCAGCGCCACCCGTCCGCTCGTTATTTTCGCGCGTTTCAGGAAATCGATGACCTTGGTCGCCATCACATCCGAGAGCGACAGTACGATGTCGTCCTTGGTCGCCTCCCTCTTGTTAAGCCGGTGGGTACAGTCGCTCTTCATAAACACCGAGCAACGGGTCGAAAGCGTGTACACTTTGGCGGTCTCGGACACCTTGTCGATGTCGTTCAACGTCATGTCCATGCGGGCTAGCTGCTGTTTTAAGAATTCGCCCGTACCGGAGGCGCATTTGTTGCCCGAAAAGTTGTTGATTATCTTGCCGTCTGGATCAAGCGAATAGACGATGAGATCTTCGCCGCCCATGCTTACAACGGCGTCCGCCTTTAGATCAAGCTCTTTAAGCGCCGCTTCCACACAAAGCGGCTCAAGGGTGCCTGCGGCGTCAAACATGAATCGCCCCTCATTTCCTGTCACCAGCGCCGGAATCCCTTCCTGAATGGCGCTTTCCTTAAAAAGTTTCTGCACGGCCGCGCTGACATCCCCCTCATGGGGAATCGCCGCGCTCCATACAACATTTTTGTCATCATATAAAACCATTTTAAGGCTGGTTGAGCCGATATTTATACCTAACGATTGCATGGGGGCTAGTGTAACACGCCTGAACGTTTATTGCAAGGGCGGCGTAAACCGGAAGGCGCGCCGAAAGCGCAGGCGCGAACCGCAGGTTGCGAAGCGGAGGTTCGGCGGCGGCATTTGGAGCGGACTAATCTGAGCGAAGATTATCAATTAAACAATGTTTGTAAACAGGATATAGGGAACAACTGCCGGATGAGGCGTCGGGTACGGAGGGCATTTCGGAGGACGTGTTGTTTTTGGAAGAAACTATTCAACCATCTAAAGGCGTTTGATATGGCTTTCTTTTATATCAACTATGGATTCATTTGATAACACATCTCACTTTGTGGATCGCCTCCAAAATATTTTCTGAATTAAAAGTCTTAGGGAACCTCTAAACCCGCGAACCTGCTGTTTGACGTTTTTAGAAGTTCCCTTACTATGTTTGTTTGATATAATATCTTCAGAATTTCGCCAATTTCTTCAGGATTATCAATGGGTTTGACAAATTTTCGAAATGATTGCATTGGTTTCTGAGTTGACGCTAGAAGTCTTTGATCAAGATAACTGTATAATTCCCATCTTTTTTCTTTTTTATCTTGAAATGTGGTTTTAAGCCGTATTGACACTCTCTATAAAAATCCCGTACACTCCGCCGGATCCCACTCGAGAGCGGCAATTTCCGCCGTATCGGCAAGAACTGCCGATCATTTTTGGTATAAATCGACAAAATCCTGTTCCCTTGCTGGTATCCAATCACTACCCGGCATATAAACCTCCTTGCTTCTCAACCTTTTCTGAAAGCGGCATGGCCGCCTTTATAGTTTTTACAGCCTTCTTTTCAAAGGCGCGGGTAATCAAAAACATGGTCCCGATTGTCGCGGCGTTAATCAGCGCCATGTCGGTGTAATCGGTGTAATAAGACAGCGGAAAAGTTGACAACAACGCCGTATATATTGCCTCCGCCCAGTCCGATCCTGTAACTGAGTCTTTCCCTTAATTGGGGGGTATCTCCCAGGAGCGAGGATGATACGCCCTCTGTCAACAAGTTAAAAGATAGACATCCTTCAAAAGCCGTGATAAACCGGAATATGGGATGGGTACTATGGGAAAAACTTGTTTTGAAACAGACTCCGAGATATGTTGGGAAAAACAGACTATGAAAGCCGTTCAAAAAACTGATGTGTTTCATGCTCAGTATGGTGAAGGAAAGTTCTCAAACCGCCCTTGAACGACTCTTCCCGAAAATAAAAGAAGCGATACACATGAGTCTGCGGGCATTCAGCCGGGCGTGGAAAAAGTGAAGGCGGAAAGCCTTTCGGGAATTATTCCAGGCAAGCGTGAGGGAAGCTATAATGAGACGATAAAAGATTGGCGGGGCCGCCTGGTGATGGCGATAGATTCAAGCCATATTGTCCTGACGCGGGATACGACGTTACAGGAGTATTACGGGGCGACGGGGCATGCATTAAGCGCGGCGACAGCCCGTATGCCATTGCTTTATGATGTGGAGAGCGACATCATTGTGGATGCGAAGATTGAGCCGTTGGCGGCGAGCGGGCGGAGCCTGGCGAAAGAACGCCTGGAGGCGCTTGATGGTATGGGGTTGGACTTTGGGGAACGGAAACCGACAATCATATTTGAGCGTGGGCATCCATCAAAAAATTTTATTAAATATTTTCAGTATAAAGAAATAGAATGCATCATACAGGTGCGGAAGAAGTTCAACACCTGCATAGACAACATGAGAGGCGGAAGCGAAGTTGTCAAGCTCACCGAAGGCATGAAAACATGGGCGATAGTGTTTCGGCTAAAAAGCGGCGAGCGGGAAGCGCTGATAACGAATGCGGAGGAAGGGGGATAGAGGCGGCGGCGTTTCCCGAACTGTATTATAAGAGATGGCCTGTAGAAAGAAAATACAACCAGTTGAAGCAAATGTTTGAAGTTGAGAACTTCAGCGGGGAGATGGTGGATAACATCAGGCAGGATTTTTACGCAATGACGACGGTGTCGAATACGCTTTCCAGCAGTTTGAAAGTATCGAAACATCAAGAAAAGAATATTTGAAAAACCACATTTCCATCACAATCATAAATCGAACTGTTGAGAGGGTGAGAGTATGACTATCCTTTAATTTGTTGACAGCGGGAGACTACCCCCATTTTTTAGGGAACAGAGAAAGATTTTGGCGTCTGGCGCCCTTGTGGGGGTACCGCCGGTTTTAGTTACGGATAAAGAGACTCGATTATAAAATAAACGAATAACCGTCAAGTCTTATCAAATTTGTTCTAAATATTAAGATAAACCGCATTAATTTCAATTAAAACGTATTATATTCAATATTACATTGTCAAAAGCGTCATAAATAGGCGGTACAGATAAAAATTTTATAAAAAATATATTAAACGCTTGACATATAAAAGAAGTCCGTGATAGAATGAACTTATACACAGAAGGAGACCGGCCCCGGTCGTGGCGGTCCCCGGTACATCAACATTGAAGGAGTCCTTGTATGAAAGAAGTGGAAACCAAAATGAAGACCAAACTGCGGTTAAGTTCGCTCGTTTGCGTCGCTTTCACCCTGATGTTAGCTACCGGATGCTCCGGCGCAAAAGGTTCTTCCGGCGCCGCCGCAAAAACGGATGCGGTCGTGTTTTATATGCTTACGTTTAACAATATCCCCGACGACTATAGTCAGGTTGAGGACGCTATTAACCAGCATATCGCGGCAACATACCCCGATGCCCATGTCAAACTCAAACTGCAACTGCTCGGCCCGGCGGAATACGAGGAAAAAATCCGCCTGGCCATGCAAAGCGGTTCGCAGATAGAATTGTTTACTCCCTGGAATATACATAACTATATTGTCCAAAATCAGGTTCTACCTTTGGAAGAACTGCTTACAACATACGGGAAAGAGGTAGCGGATATTCTGTTTGAAGACGTCGGCGAAGATGCCTTCAAGACCTATGAGGTGAACGGTCATATCTACGGCGTACCCCTTAACAAAGGCATGGTAGTAACCCCTACTCTGATTTACAACAAGGATATGCTTGCCGCCACAGGCTTTTCGATAGATGCCATAAACTCATTCCGTGATATGGAACCAGTATTTGATAAAATAAAAGGGCTATACCCCGACGTGTTCCCCTTTGTGGGAACCAACGCGCAGGATAGTTATATGATCCCCCTGCTGATTAATGAAAATGATGTGGACGTCCTTAATGATCCCTCCACCTATATGGGCGTGGTATTTGGCGGCGACGGCAAGGTTGTAAACCTCTATGAAACGTCCCGGTTTTCCGAATACGCCGGCATCATGCGGGATTGGCATAACAAAGGCTTTATGCCGAAGGACATGGCCGCTTCCGGTTCCCAGGCCACCGAGTACTTTGAGGCGGATCGCGCTTTCTGCACCATAGCAGGTTACGGAGGTAACGCTATTGGAGTGACGATCAGCGCTTCAACCGGAAGAAATATGGGCGGCAAGTGGATCGCCCCTTTCTATTTTACTTCTTCAGCTATGGGTCTTTCCACAGTCATCGCCAGTACCACCAAAGTCCCCGAAGCCGCCAT
>JAITIK010000021.1 GCA_031279555.1 Treponema sp.
CCATAGCCGAGTATTTCAAACTGCCTGAAGACAAAAACAACACGGCGAATAAACTCATCGTAGCGGCGCATTACTACGACCCCTACGAATTCTGTATCGCGGGAACCCGGCATGACTGGGGTTTAGCGCCGGATAAAGCCGCGGTGGACGCTACTTTTAAAGCCCTGGCCAATAAATTTATCACGGGAAAATCAATTCCGGTCATTATCGGCGAAAGCGGCGCCGTATGGCAGGAAGGGTACGAACAGACGCGGCTTGAGTATTTTTCCTATGTTTACGGCAAAGCCCACGAGCTTGGACTTGTTCCCATTTACTGGGACAACGGGGCGTTTGACTCCGGCGAGACATTCGGACTTTTCGACCGGAGCGTAGGAGAACCGTACTCACCCGAAAGCGAAGCGGTCATAGAAGTTATGGTACGGGCATGTGGCGGCGCTTCTTGGCAATAGCCCATGGGCGACGGCCAATTCTGAAAAAGGCTCTCATTAAAAAAAGCGTTTCCCATCCTGAAGGGTAGGGGAAGAGAAAGCGGGTTGCGATCCGGTTTCCCCTCCCGCTTGTCAAGCGTCCGCAACATGCCATATAATAAAAACTGAGAAAAGAACGTACAAACTATGGTACATCCGATTTACTTGAGGAGAAAATATGTCTGAATTGCAAACTTATCAGGGAGCCGCTACAATGGAAAAGATCACGAGCCTTGCCAAACGGCGCGGCTTTGTGTTTCAATCGTCCGAAATATATGGCGGGCAGAACGGCGCATGGGACTATGGGCCGTTGGGCGTAGAACTTAAAAACCGCATCGCGCAAAATTGGTGGAAAGAGATGACCCAGCTTCATGATGAGATCGTGGGACTGGACGCGGCGATTCTCATGCATCCGCGCACATGGGAAGCTTCGGGGCATGTTGAGAACTTTACGGATCCGCTTGTCGATTGCAAGAAGTGCAAGGCGCGTTTTCGGGCGGATCAGATTCCACCGGAATGCGTATCCGCGAAAAAATGCCCGGAATGCGGCGGAGATCTCACCGATGTGCGGAAATTCAACCTTATGTTCAAGACCCATATCGGTCCCGTTGAGTCAAACGACGATGACAACGTCATCTATTTGCGCCCCGAAACCGCTCAGGGCATTTACGTCAATTACAAAAACATCATTCAAAGCAACCGCATGAAGCTGCCATTTGGCATCGCCCAAATCGGCAAGGCGTTCAGAAACGAGATTGTCACCAAAAACTTTATCTTTCGCACCTGCGAATTTGAGCAAATGGAAATGCAGTACTTCGTGAAGCCCGGAACTGATGTCGAGTGGTTCAATGAATGGAAAAAGCGGCGCTGGGCGTATTACGAAAAACTGGGCGTCAAGATGGATCATCTGCGCTGGCATCAGCACGGAGCGGACGAGCTCGCCCACTACGCAAAAGACGCCTATGACATCGAGTACTTGTTCCCCATGGGCTGGAAAGAACTGGAAGGCGTACATAATCGCTCCCAATACGATCTTACCCGCCATACGGACTATTCCGGCAAGGATTTGCGGTACATCGACCAGGATGATGGCAACAAGAAGTACATTCCCTTTATTATCGAAACCTCTGCGGGTCTTACCCGTACGCTCCTCATGACGCTGTGCGACGCCTACGACGAGGAAAAGATCGCGGATAAGGGCGCCGAAGACGATTGTCGCGCCGTACTGCGCTTCCATCCCACAATCGCGCCTATTACGGTCGCGGTTTTGCCTTTGCAGAAAAAAGACGGGTTGGCGGATCTTGCCCAGGATATACGCGCCGAACTCCGCGAGGACTTCGCCACGGACTATGATCAAGGCGGCGCCATAGGCAGGCGGTACCGGCGGCAGGACGAAGCCGGCACGCCGTTCTGCGTTACAATTGACTACGAAACCAAGGAAAACGGCAGCGTAACCCTCCGTTTCCGCGATTCCATGGAGCAGATACGGCTTCCGCGTGGGGAACTCGCGTCGCGGCTGTTTCAGGAGATCAAGGCGTACAAACGGACGAAATAGGCGCGAAGGCGGGCGGAATGCCGCGGCATTTTGCGGCGCCCGCAACGCGGACGGACATTGACGGCGGTTGTAAATTAGGGGTTGATACTATCCATGAACATGCCGCCTGAAAAAATAGCGGCGTATTTTTTATATTTCAGCGTTATGGCGTTTGCAGGCCGGATTATTGAGACGGCGTGTCGTTCTAGGAATGAAAAAAATTGTCAACCCGGGCTTTTTGTCCGGGCCGTTTCTTCCGGTTTACGGGTTTTGAGCGGTAATTAGAGTCTGTCCATAATGTAGACACATTATAGACAGACTCTAATTATAACAAGCCTCCACATAGAAGTTCAAAAATTTCCAGAAGCGTTGCCGTGGACTATCCCCTTTTTTTAACAATTCAGCTTATCGCCAATGGTTTTGGAATATTTGGATCGTGGATCATGAATTTGAGCTTTTTGGGGCGATGATGCATGCGATAGTTTTCAAAAGAATGAACAACCGCAGGGCAAGCCCAGCGGCATCTTTAACCTTCAAGCTTTATTCTGATAAGGAAACAACTCAAGCCGCCTCGCCTCATGTGTTTTTTGACATTCCTCTGGTGTTCGCCCTTGATTCTTGACCTATCGTCGCATCGCTTGTCCATCCCCGCGTTCGCCCGCGCCTCCCGCAGCCCTTTGTCCAGAATTCCCCGCCCCACAACAGCTTCTTCACCTCAGGACGTCTTTCACATGTTTTTCGCGCCGTCACACCCTTTATCGCTCGCGCCGTCCGCTCCGGGCTGTATGCCGGCGCCGATTGCGCCATGCTTTTGGATTGATTCAAGATGAAACTGCGTACGGTCAAGATGAAACTGCGTACGGTCAAGATGAAACTGCGTACGGTCAAGATGAAACTGCGTACGGTCAAGGTGAAACTGCGTACGGTCAAGGTGAAACTGCGTACGGTCAAGGTGAAACTGCGTACGGTCAGAGTGAAACTGCGTACGGCGAAGGTGAAACTGCGTACGGCGAAGACGAAACTGCGTACGGTCAAGGTGAAACTGCGTACGGCGAAGGTGAAACTGCGTACGGCGAAGACGAAACTGCGTGCGGTCAGAGTGAAACTGCGTACGGCGAAGGTGAAACTGCGTGCGGTCAAGGTGAAACTGCGTACGGCGAAGGTGAAACTGCGTGCGGTCAAGGTGAAACTGCGTGCGGTCAAGGTGAAACTGCGTGCGGTCAAGGTGAAACTGCAAAAAGGCGCTTTGGGTCTGGAAGCGACGGCGTTTGATGTCCCGCATTTTCGCCGTCAACGCCTCAAACGCCGTCTTCACCGGGAAGCGGGAGGTCTCGCTCCTGGCGGCGGACAAGGCGCTTTCGGCGCTTGCCGTTAGTCCTTCAAAGTTCCGCGATTTTCGGCGCATTGACCGGCGTCGCGGACCCGCTGACGATGTTTGAAACGCGAGGATTGCGCGTCTTCTTCCTGAGCAGACACGTCTCGTTGCGAAAAGCCTGCGATATGGTGACAAAAGACCGTATTGTTGATTATGTCAAACGCCCGCTCGTTGCGCTGAAAAAATTAGGCGTAACCGCAGGCGCGATGGCGATAGCCGGATTAAATCCCCATTCGGGCGAACACGGATTATTCGGAGGCGAGGAAGTCCGCGAAGTGTTTCCCGCTGTCAAAGAACTTCAGGCGGCTGGGTATCCGGTGGCCGGACCCATCGGCGCGGACTCGGCGTTCCTCTTGGCGTTAAAAGGCGTGTACAATAGCGTGTTGTCTTTGTATCACGATCAGGGACACATAGCGGCAAAAACGCTTGATTTTGACCGCACCATTTCAATAACCGGCGGAATGCCGATACTGCGTACTTCCGTTGATCATGGAACCGCGTTTGACATCGCGGGAAAAAACATCGCGCGTGAAGACAGCATGGTCGAGGCGATATTGTTAGCGGCAAAATACTCGCCCGCGTTTTGCTGCGGCGCGGAGACCGGGAATATTTAAACGCGGTTTAGATTCCAACCCATATTTGGACCGCTCCCGATTCCCGATACAATCGCTGTTTTGCCGAACGCGCCGCTATGAAGGCGATTGGCTTATTGACTTGGGGTTTAATACCCCGCCGCTCTGCGGCGGATTAAATGGAGGTCTGAAAAAGATATGATGTAAGAATGAGCGAATATACGCATAAATCTCACAATGCATCGGCATCGCTATATCATAGAGGCATGCCCCGCGAAGTGTAGGCGGGCGGCAGTCAATGAAGATGGAGATAAAACATTGAGAGAGGCGTGTGAGGGGATTGGCGGACGCTATGAGATGCAATCGCTTGAGATGGGGGCGGAAGGGGATCGCGCGCGTTTTCTGGCGCGGCCGGCGCCTTCATATAGTCCAACGAAGACAGTTGGCGGCGATAAAGAGTGTGGCGGCGAAAAGAACATGTGAGCGGCATCCCGATGCGAAGAGACAATTATGGGGGGAGAATTTCGGACGGGCGGGCGTTTTGTGAGCGGAGCGAGCGGACATGGCGGCGAGCGTGTGATAGCGAGCCATGTAAAATCACAGGGGACGGAAGAACAT
>JAITIK010000044.1 GCA_031279555.1 Treponema sp.
CCATATATACGTGAAGAAGGCAAAGCCGGACGCATGGGATCGCGGCTTATGGCGATTGTTGCTGATGGTCATGGCGGGCGGGTGTATCTTTCACCTGACGATGCTCATATAAAGGCGGCAGATGTTCCAAGACCAAAGGATTACCCGGACGGGCTGTTACAAGGGAAAATAGCCGTAAATGTTCCACTGTATGGCATGAACAAATTTTCAGACCTTTTTACCCCTCGTCAACTTATCTCGCTTACTACATTCAGTGATTTGATAAGTGAAGCAATAGTGCAGGCAGAGAAAGATGCAAGACTGGTTATGGATTCCACAGATGAGCGCGGATTGGATGCGGGCGGTTGTGGCGCAAAGGCTTATGCCGAAGCGGTAGGGATATATTTAGCTATGATTGTGAGTAAAATAACAGGATACCATAATTCATTTTGCTCTTGGCATAGTAGTGGTGAAAAAATGCAGACTGTCTTTGCACGGCAAGCTATCCCAATGGTTTGGGACTATGCTGAGGCAAATCCATTTTGTTTATCGTCCGGATGTTGGGACAACTTTGTTGAATGGGTTTATAAATGTATAAAATTGTTCCCATCGAATTCTCAAGGTTTTGCGGATCAATTAGATGCAACAAAGATTTCTGGTAGTTCAATCGTTATCTCAACCGATCCTCCATATTATGACAATATAGGTTATGCCGATTTATCAGATTTCTTTTACATTTGGCTTCGTCGTTCTTTAAAGAATGTATACCCAAAACTTTTTTCAACAATGCTTGTGCCCAAGGCAGAAGAATTAATAGCTACCCCCTATCGTTTTGACGGTAGCAAAGAAAAAGCAAAAGAGTTTTTTGAATCAGGGATGTTGCAAGCATTTTCCAAAATGCGTTCAATAGTTTCTCCCAATTATCCAGTAACCGTATATTATGCTTTCAAACAAAGCGAAAATCAAGACGATGATAAAAACGACAGTGCGGGGGTGGTGTCATCCGGTTGGGAAACGATGTTACAGGCAATTATTAAAGCCGGTTTTTCAATTACCGGAACATGGCCGCTTAGAACTGAAATGATGAGCCGTGCTGTTGCCAGGAACACCAACGCCCTCGCGTCCTCCATCGCCATCGTCTGCCGTCCCCGTGTCGAAGATGCGCCGTCAATATCGCGCCGCGCCTTTGAAGTGGAATTGCGCGAGGCGTTAAAAGCCGGCCTGCACGACTTGCAATCAGGCAACATAGCGCCGGTGGACTTGGCGCAGGCGTCCATCGGCCCCGGCATCGCCGTCTATTCCAAATACAAAGAAATCCTCGGCGCCGACGGTAAACCCATGATGGTCAGGCAAGCCCTTATCCTTATCAATCATGAACTTGACGCTTACCTCAACGCTCAGGAAGGCGATCTTGACCCCGACAGCCGCTTCTGTATTGGGTGGTTTGAAGAATACGGGCTTGAAACGGCCGACTACGGCAGGGCGGAAGTTTTGGCCAAGGCAAAGCTGTCAAATTTAATGAAATTAGTTGAGGACGGCGTTTTGGAATCGGCCAGGGGGAAAGTGCGGCTTAAAACCCGCAAAGAAATTGGAGAAAGCAATAGGACGGCGAAAAACCCGTCTATCTGGACCATCGTTCAGCGGCTCTGTTACAGCCGTTCAAGCCAGGATGTAAAAAAAACGGCGGAGATCTTGGCTTCCTGCGATGCTTCGGAACTGGAAAACATCAAAGCCCTTTCTTACCGGGCGTATAACATCTGTGAGCGGAAGGGCTGGACCGATGAAGCCCTGGCATATAACGATCTGGTGAGTATTTGGTCTACCCTGAACAGGGAAGCAGCCGATATTCGTAAAAAAGCCCCCCTGCAGGGGGAATTGGAGCTATAATGGCAAGAGAAAAGTATTTTTTTGACAAGGATGGCAGTCAACCATGAAAATTGAAAAAATATGCTTAAAGAACTTTAAGGTATTTCAGGACATTGAAATTAAAAACATCCCTGATTTTTGTGTTGTTGTCGGCGCAAACGGCGTCGGCAAGAGCACGCTTTTTGATGTGTTCGGGTTTCTGAAAGATTGTCTGACCCATAATGTAACCAAGGCATTGCAAAGCCGCGGCGGCTTTAAGGAGGTCGTCTCCCGTGACCATGAAAAGGAAAATATTGCCATTGAATTGCAGTATCGCACGGAAATCAATAACAAGGATCGCCTGGTAACTTATATTCTTGAAATAGGCAATGAAAATAACCGTCCTGTCATTCACCATGAAATTCTGCGCTATAAACGGGGTGAATACGGGTCTCCTTTTCATTTCCTGGATTTTAAAAATGGAAAGGGCTATGCCATAAATAATGAAGAAGATTTTGATAAAACCGATGAGGAATTGAAGCGGGAAGAGCAGCATCTTGAAAGCGATATACTGGCGGTCAAAGGCGTTGGACAATTCCAGCGGTTTATAGCGGCTAATACTTTTCGACAAATGATAGAAAACTGGTATGTGTCCGACTTTCACATTGAGGCTGCCAGGGGCAGCAAGGATATTTCGGGCCCTTCGGAACATTTATCGGCCAATGGCGACAATTTGCAGCTTTTTGCCAATGAATTATACGAAAATAACCGCGAAATATTTAATGTCATCCTGGGGAAAATGAAAAAACGGGTGCCCGGCATCGGCGATATTTCTCCTGAATCAACGACCGATGGACGGCTGTTATTGAAATTTCAGGATGGTTCGTTTAAAGATCCCTTTATTGACAAGTATGTTTCGGACGGAACAATGAAAATGTTCGCATATCTTGTATTGTTATATGATCCCCGGCCACATCCCCTGCTTTGTGTCGAAGAACCCGAGAATCAATTATACCCGCAATTAATGATGGAACTTGCCGAGGAATTCCGCGCCTACGCTTACAGGGGCGGCCAGGTTTTTGTGTCAACCCATTCGCCGGATTTTCTGAATGCCCTCAAGCTGGAAGAGCTTATCTGGCTTGCCAAAAGAAATGGCTATGCTTCTGTGTATCGCGCTCAGGATGATGAACAGCTTAAAGCATATATGGATGAAGGGGATCAAATGGGATATCTTTGGAAACATGGTTTTTTTAGGGATGTGGACCCATAATGAAGACCATCGCTTTTTTCCTGGAAGAGCGTTCCGCTCAGGTAATGCTTGATGAATTTATAAAGACACATTTTGCCTTTAGGAACTATCAAAAGGTTGATGGCTCCCGCCGGATAGCTCCTTTTCTAAACCCGGAAATAAATAAATCACATAGTTTTAAAGTACTCTATAACAGCCTTTGTAAAATATTGCAAGGTTCACTATAAATTGAAAACAGGAGGGCATATACTATGGACATTCTTTTACCCGGTGTAGAGGACGCAATATGTCTATAAACGGCGCTGTTTCATCATACACCAGCCCGTGGCGGCTTATAGCGGAACCGCATCATGATGTAGCAAGCGGTCAATACCGGCAGGCTGAATTTGCCGCTGACCTTTCACAGGTTATTCGCGGCACGGCATTAATGGAGTATCAAGACCCGGTAGAATTTTTTGCCCGGACGTATATTACCGAAGGCATGAAGGGTATGCTTTCAAAGGCGGTGATGCGTGTTGCGGGGAAAGGCGGGGAACCTGTCATACAGTTAAAAACAGCATTTGGCGGCGGTAAAACCCATAGTATGTTGGCTTTGTACCATATGATGCGGGCGGCACAACCTGAACAGTTGAATGGGCTTGCTGATATTTTGGAATTTTCAGGCGTTAGCAGTATGCCAAAGGTAAAAGTCGCTGTCCTTGTGGGAACAGCTTTGGATCCTGCCAAAGCAAGGAGACCTGCCAATCTTCCGGGCATTAGCATAAACACCCTATGGGGTGAAATAGCCGCACAACTGGCTGAACAATCAAATGATGTGAAGCTTTATAACTATGTCAAAGAGGCAGATGGAAAAGGAATATCACCCGGCTCCGATGCTTTGTGCGCCCTGTTAAATGCCTGCGGGCCATGTCTGATTCTTATAGATGAGCTTGTAGCTTATGTGAGAAAAATATATGGCTACAAACAGGGCGAAATTATCGCGGGAACATTTGAGGGAATACTTTCTTTTATACAGGAATTGACTGAGGCGGCACGGAAAAGCAAGAATAGTATTGTAGTCGCTGCAATCCCCGAATCTGAAATTGAAAAAGGCGGCGATGCCGGAGCCAAGGCATTAGACCATATTGAACATATTTTTGGACGCATGGAAGCAATTTGGAAGCCTGTAGTTGCCGAAGAAGGTTTTGAGATTGTGCGGCGGCGTTTATTCAAAACAATTAAAGACCAGGCGGCGGTGGAAAAAACCTGTAATGCTTATTTTAATATTTACCAGAGCAAACCGGAGATATTCCCTGCATCCTGCCATGAAGCCGATTATCTCGCAAAAATAAAAAAATGTTACCCTATTCACCCTGAAATATTTGACCGCTTGTATAATGATTGGGCAACGATTGAGCATTTTCAGAAAACCCGCGGCGTGTTACGGTTAATGGCTGCGGTAATTTATGACTTGTATAGCAATAATGACGCAAGTGGCATGATACTACCCGGTTCAATTGCCATTGGCAAACCTGCAATCCGTGATGAATTAACACGATATTTGAGCGATGGCTGGAACCCGATTATTGAAAGTGAAGTTGATGGCAAAAACGCCATGCCTTCAAATATGGACGCCAAGGCAGGAGGGTATCATGCTCAATTTTTTGCTTCAAGCCGTGTAGCCCGAACCATATTTTTAGGGAGCGCTCCTGATGCAATTGATTTTAATGCAAGGGGCAAACACAACAGGGGTATTAGTGAGAGCGAAATTCTTTTGGGGGTCATGCAACCGGAAGAAATTCCTGCAATCTATAAAGAATCACTAAATAACCTTACTGATAAACTGACGTACCTTTATAGCGGCATTGATAAACATTACTGGTATGACACCCGCCCTACTTTGAAAAAGACAGTCGCTGACCGTGCTGCCTTACAGAGTGATGATGAAATCTTTTTTGAGCTTGAAAAGGTTATAAAGGGAATATGCAAGAATAAAGAACCCTTTGAAGGTGTTCATGTTGCATTATCTTCTTCCGGGGATATGCCGGATAATCAAGCAATGCGCCTTGTTCTACTTGCCCCCGGCCAAACCTATAAGCAGGATGAGGTTAATTCCCTTGCGGTAACGATTGCCAGAGATTATTTTGAGAACCGGGGTAATTCGCCTCGAATATACCGGAATATGCTTTGTTTCCTTGCTGCCGATTCAAATATTATGGCTCAACTCAAACAGGACATGAGAATTCTTATGGCATGGCGTTCAATTAACCGCGACACCGATACGCTTATGCTGGATAATATTCAACAGCGGGAAACAAAAGACGCCATCCAACGGTATGAAAGCGTTATCAATGACCGAATACAGGACGCGTATCAATGGCTGATTGTTCCTGCCCAAAGCGGGGATAGTAAAAATGGCATTGCTCCGGTTGGATGGAATATCAATAAAATAACCGGGCAGCAAAATCCTGTTTCAAAAGCTGCGGCTAAAATGAGGGATGATGAGAATCTGATCGACGCCTTTTCACCAAAGATTTTACAAATGGAAATGATGCAATTTAATCTATGGAAAGACAAGGATTCGATTTCAATTCGAGAGTTGTGGGAAGATTATACAAGATATGTATATTTACATCGCTTAAGGAGTCAGGCTGTATTATTCTCTGCCCTGCAGGCAGGCATAAGTTCCGGTGATTATTTTGCTTATGCGGATGGGCAGGATGACAATGGAAAATATTCGGGATTGATTTTGGGACAAAGCGGATTCTTGAATATTTCTCTTGATGGTTATTTGGTAAAGCTGGATGCCGCCAGAAAGCAATTTGAAAAACAAGCGGAACCTCCTAAAGATGCAGATAGAACAAGAAACGGCTCTGTTGCCGATTCTCAGAGTAATGGGGATTTGTTCAGCGGAACAAAAGCGGCGCCCGGCGGTGGTCCTACTGCAAAAAAATTCACCCATTTCTATGGGACGGTTACGATTGAGCCAAATAAATTAGGTTCGACGGCGGGGAATGTTAGTCAGGAAGTATTACAACATTTGGCGCTGTTGGCGGGATCTAAAATCAAGGTAACTATGGATATTGATGTGGAATTGCCTAACGGGGCAAGTGATGATATTGTGCGTATTGTTAAGGAAAATTGCAAAACCTTGAAATTTACAGAAAGCATTTTTGAATAAAGAAAAGAGAGGGAAACTATCGGGCGCTTAACGGTTTAGATCGGCTATAGGGTATTTTCTTTTTTATGGCAATGGCATACAGTGTTCACAGATGACGGAAATTTCCCTGAACACTCCCTCTGCGGCGCCCGTGTTTTATCTGGAAACAACCCTCAGCGTCATGCTGGACGCCAGGGACTTGGCCGCGCAGGATGCTCCCCACGGAACCCGGAGAGTCCGTAGGCCGGAAAATCACTGACGGAAGATTCCACAGCCATTATCGAAAAATATATAACTTATGTATTTTTCCTGCTTATGCTTTCCCCTCTTAAAATGTACTGCATTACTATTTTTGTGTCACTTGGGGCTGTTCCAAAACTGAAGTTTTGGAACAGCAACCCTGGATTTAAGGGAAAAAGCGGACATTTGACCGCTTTTTCCAAGAGCCTGTTCCAAAACCAACCGGGTTTTGGAACAGGCTCAATAGTCCAATGAATAAGCCGACAGCTTGATTGGAAGGCGTGGTCCATGCCCCGGAGCTTGCTCCGGGGCGGCGTCATCACACAAAGGCGCCGGCCGCGCAAGGGATTGGAGGGGGGCGCAGCCGCCACGCCGAAGGCGGGGCCGGAGCGAAGCGGAGCCCCGGAAAGCCCGGTCCCCGTCGTGTAACGGCGGGGAT
>JAITIK010000056.1 GCA_031279555.1 Treponema sp.
AATTGATCGTGGGCGCGGCAAACCACGTCAATGATATAAGCGGTACCAACCGTGAGTCCATCACCATCTTGAACAGGGAAATCGCGAAGTTTAAGGTGGGATGAACCAGGGAAGAACAGAGCCTATTCGCGGATGTCTTCCAGTCCAATTTTACGGGCGCCAAAGGCGTTGATAAACACATGGAAAATGTCCGTATCAGTGATGATGCCGATAAGTGGCGATCCCTAATAACCATCTTCCACAATCTAAGGCGGCTTTCCCAAAACCGCCGCTCTGCGCGCTTTGGGAAAGCCTCAATTTTTGGAAATTCCCAACAACTCTTCCCAACGTCCCTGAATAGTACGCGCCGTTTCATCAGGAATCTGCCCATTTTCAAACAGCGCGTCAAGCGCGTCCCGTATAATGGCATCAAGCGTAAGAACGTCTGGAACGCCGATAAACTCCCGCATTTGCTCGCTGCTTTCGTACATATCATAGACTTTTTTATAAAGGTAATCATCCTTAGAGGAAACCGGCGTATTTCCATTTCCGGGCAGGGCGTGAATGGCGTTGGCAAGAAGGGGGCTGTGTCCGGCAAGATAAGAAATAAACGCCCACGCTTCCTCTTTACGCTCGCTATCCTTTCTAACGCCCGCATAGGCGTTTCTCACACCGAAAACAGGACGGCTGCCCGCAAAATCGTCGGGATGAGGAATGGTAGTCACGCCGAAGCTGGTGTCGCCCATTTTTCGGCGGACAGCCTCAATATCTTCTATAGAAGCGACCATCATGCCCGCTTTGCCGCTAGTAAATTCATTGAATTTTTGGGTTTTCGTCTTTGTAGATACATTGGGCGCAATAACGCCCGCATTTTTAAGAGAATTGATAAAGCCAAGCGTCTTTACAATGGTGGGATTGTTGAACACCGGGCGTATCCCGGCGGGGTTCGCCTCGCCGCCGGATTTCTCCAGCATAGCGGCTCCCGCCGCCCATATCCACGGGTATATTTCGGGGTAGCCATCAGAAACTAAAGAAAACGTCCAACCGTAGCGGCCAGGGCTGCTTAAAACCTTCGCGTACTTTTCAAATTCCGTCCAGTTTTTCGGCGGACGTTCGAAACCCACGGCTTTTAAAACGTCAATGTTGTAAAAGAGAAGATCGATGCTGGCCGTAAGCGGGACAACCCATTCGTCGACCGGCTCGTCCTCAGTTTTCTGTATGTAATCCGAGAGCGGTTCAAGCGTGTCATTGCGGATCATTTCAGAGAGCCAGCGGGGATCAAACACAAAAATATCGGAAGACGCGAAATCTTTTAGTTTTTTATCAGAGATCTCTTTAGGCAGGGGAACAAGCAACATATCCTGCATAGCCGCATAGGAATAATCACGAAATTCAATAAAAACATCGGGATTCTGTTTTTGAAAGTTTTCGGCAAACGTATGCAAGGCGCTTTTCATCGCATCGTCTTGCCAGAAATGAGCTAAAACAAGCGTATCATGCGCCGGAAGCGTTATTTCCTGATAGACCGTCGCGCCGTCAAATTTTATAAAAATGGTTGCTGATGCGAAAATAATGACTGCAACGATTAATAGTATGTCATATATTTTGAGTTTTATCTGCAAAAACACCCCCCCTTTGCAGAATTTCCGCCGCTATGCCTTTTTCTGTCTTGTGTTCCGCCATGACCGTGAAATTGGCAAGCTCTTTATAAGCGCGATTCCTCCGCTCATGCAAAAGCCGGTGCGTCTCTTCCGGCGTTTCTGTCTGGAGGAAGGGAGGCAATTCCCCGCCCGCTTTGACGCTCCGGCAGATGCGGTTCCACGCGGTCTTCGCCGAAACCTCAAGGAACACTAATATAACGGATCGCTCCGAATTGCCCTGTGGTTTTAACGCTTTGACAACGGAAACAACTCCTCCGTTGTCTATGAGGCCGCCGCCCGTCGAGATGATGGTATAGCGGACGTCTTCGCCGCCGCCTGCGTTGCGGGACGCTGATGCGCGGGGATCTGTTGCGAGCGATTCCCGCGCGGCATCAGACATGGCATCAGCCAAGGCTTCAGCCTCGGCGCGCCTGAACGCCTCGACGCCCTCCCGGTAAAGCGCGCGAGGCTTCTTGCCGGTTCTTGTTTCGATGAGAGCGTCAAGATCAACACAACGGCAACGCAAGGATTCCGCCAACGCCCGCGCCGCGCTTGTTTTTCCCGAATGTTTCGGTCCTAAAAGCAGTATTATTTTTTCCTCCATAGACGTATCATAACAAAATAGATATAGTATGACTAGGCTGTTTCAAAAGCCTAATGCAATAGGCGCGGTTGAACCCGGTTTATTTTGATGGGTGTGTTATTTTTGCTGATATTCATATCCGCATTGCCCGTTGTCGCGGCATTTCTCTGGTTTCGGCGCCGTCAATTTTCGGCGCCGGCGTCTTGGTTTTTGCTCTGCCTTTTAGCCGGAGTTCTTTCTTTGGCGCTGGCCGCAGTCGTACAGTACTTTATGCCTCCAGCGACCGGCGTTGCCATGAAGGATATTCTTTTCAATGTTTTTATCCGCATCGCGATCGTTGAAGAAGGAAGCAAACTGCTCATTGTGCCGCTTATTCTCCGAATCAGCGGCAAACTGTTAAAATCAGAAGAGGAAGACGGCGATAGTTCCATATACGGGACAGCCGCCGGACTTATTGCCGGTTTGGGATTTGCCATGATCGAGAGCGCGTCCTACGGCGCTTCCGATATGAGGATAGCGGTTCTACGGGCGTTTACCGCCGCGCCTCTGCACGGAGCATGCGGAGCGCGTGACGGAACGGCGGCGGCGCTGCTTAAAACCAATCCGCGCCTTGCGATATGGCGGTTTTTATCAGCGACTGCGATACACGGCGCGTACAACATGCTGGTAGTCAGTCCGGGCTATATACGTTTTTTTTCAATACCGCTGTCTTTCGCATCATTGCTTTCCGCAACGCAAATGCTACATAGAAAGGAGAAGGCGTCATGATTATAGCGATAAAACAAGGCGTTCCCGAAGAGAAAATCCGTTTGTTCGCGGCGGATTTGGAGAAACAAAGCGTTCAGGTGCATGTCTCGCGGGGCGTTTCCCAGACCGTACTCGGTCTTGTGGGCGACACCGCAGCCATTGACGCGGAAGCGCTGTCAGCCCATCACCTGGTGGAAAAAGTGATCAGGGTGCAGGAGCCGTACAAGCGGGCGAACCGGAAGGTGCGACCGGATGACACCAGCGTCAGCATAGCGGGCGGCGATGGCGCGGCTCGCCGCATAGGAGATGGCTTTTTCGGCGTTATCGCCGGACCCTGTTCCGTGGAAACCCATGGGCAGATCGTTTCAATTGCCCAGGCGGTGAAAAAAGCTGGCGCAGGCTTTCTGCGCGGCGGCGCGTTCAAGCCCCGCACCAGCCCGTACAGCTTCCAAGGGTTGGGGGCGAATGGGCTTGAACTGCTTCTTGAGGCGAAAAAAGCGACCGGTTTGCCCATTGTTACGGAACTGATGGATATGCAGCAAATCGATCTGTTCAATGACATCGACATTATCCAGGTCGGCGCGCGCAACATGCAGAATTTCTCCATGCTCAAAGAACTCGGACATTGCAAAAAACCCATCCTCCTGAAACGCGGCTATGCGGCGACTCTCACCGAACTGCTCATGTCCGCCGAGTACATCATGGCGGGCGGCAACAACGATGTAATCCTCTGTGAACGGGGCATCCGCACCTTTGAAACCTATACCAGAAACACGCTCGACATAAGCGCGGTTCCGGCTTTGAAAAAACAGAGCCACCTGCCGGTTATCGTTGATCCGAGCCACGCCGCAGGACTCTCGTGGATGGTGCCGGCGCTCTCCAAAGCCGCGGTTGCGGCGGGCGCGGATGGCGTTATCGTGGAGGTTCACGACAATCCGGAAAAAGCCTTGTGCGACGGCGAACAGTCCATTACCCCCGCCGCCTTCGCCGAGTTGATGAAGACGCTGGAAAAATACACGGAACTGGAAGGAAAATGGCTGGCGTAGACGTGGACGCCGCGCTTCTCCAAGAGGCTATTAATGAAAAAGATCGAAGACTGTACGTTCGGCGTTGTCGGTTTAGGACTAATGGGAGGCGCTGTCGCTTTGGCGTTGCGCGGCAAAACGCGGCGCATACTTGCCTACGACATTGACGTTGCCGTACTTGAAACGGCGAAGAAAGATGAGGTCATTGACGAGGGGTTTATAGAACCGCAAGAAATGCTTCCCATGTGCGACGTTGTGTACCTGTGCCTCAACCCTTCGACCCTGCTTGCGTTTTTGGACGCATGGATGCCCTTTTTTGGCGCGGGATCCCTCCTCACCGATATCGCCGGTGTGAAAACTCCCATTGTTGCGGCTATGGAAGAAAAGCTGCGTCCTGATCTTGACTTTATTCCTGGACATCCTATGGCGGGAAGTGAAAAAGGGGGCTTTGCGCAGGCGAAGAGTTGCGTCTTCACGGGAAAAAACTACATTCTCACCCCGCTTAAACGCAATAAAGCCGAAAACATCGAATTCATCAAAAACGTCATCTACCGCATGGGATTTAGCCGTATAACCGAGACCACCGCAGAAGATCACGACCGGAAAATCGCCTTTACAAGCCAACTCTGCCACGTCATTGCGGCGGCTCTCATTGACTGCGAACCGGACAGGAACATCACCCGTTTCGGGGGCGGCAGTTTTGAAGACCTCACCCGCATCGCCATGCTCAACGTCCCGCAGTGGACCGAGCTTTTCCTTGAAAACAAGCGAGAACTGTTGCGGCGAATCGCGCAATTCGAGGATAGCCTTGACAAGTTGAAAACCCTTGTCGCCGAGGAACGAAAAGACGATTTGCAGGCGTATCTTCAGACGGCGCGAGAGCGAAGGGCGAGCATGAAGTGAGCGGAACAAAGATAGTAGGCCGGTGCGGCAGCCAAGCGTTGTGCATAGCCGGATTGCTTATCATGCCGTCCCTGCTGTTCAATCCAAACACCTTTGGCAGAATCGCCCAATTTCTGTTGTTTTGGTTCTTTGCGGCGATGCTCGGCAAGAAAAACAACATGCCCACGACTTTCATGGTGATCGCCGGCGTCGTACTGTTCAATCTGATCGCGCCTTATGGACGGGTGCTGGCGTCTTTCGGCGCATTCAGGATAACGGAAGGCGCTTTATTGGCCGGAATCCACCGCGCCGTAACCCTAGAAGGACTCATCATGCTGTCGAAGGCGAGCATCCAGCAGGACCTGCGCATTCCGGGCGTTTTTGGAGGGCTTTTAGGCGAATCGCTCCGCATATTTGCGGCGCTTGCCGGACAGAAGCGCCGCATATCGCCTAAAAGCCTTGTTGCGGATATTGACGCCATCCTCTTTGAAGTATCCAAAACAGGCGAACCGCTTCCGTCCCCTACGGATGCGCATGGCGTATCGCCAGTCGCGGCTCACAAGGCGACAGCGTCCGGTATGTTTATGCTTGCGGCGGCGGTCTTGGCGTCCTGGGGGATATTTGCGGCCGGGATGCTTTGGAGCAGTCGATAAAGGGGATATGCTGAGGCCGTTCCGTTCTCCCCATTCACCATAACTCGGATTCAGAAGGAGCGGACGCTGGTTCTGTTCGCTGGCTGTGATTTTCTTAGAATGCCCCTTGACAAAGATTGAAAGACAAGCTATTTTCTTATTGTGGAACGTCTTAACCCGCTTAATGACTATCTTTTCCTCAAAATTATGGGTGAAAAGGAGATGAGGAGCAATTATTGGGCTTCCTCAACGCTGTCTTATCCGACTCGCGGCAAAAGCCCATTGCATTAGTCAAAATTCTTGAAAATCGCGTCATAACACCCGAAATACTCGACAATAAAACCAGCATACTGGATTTGCGCGTTTTGGACGAAAACGATGACAAATATGAAATTGAAGTGCAGTTAAGAGATTTCCATAATATGGAAAAACGTACGCTGTATTATTGGGCGCGGGAATACGCCGGGTCTATCTCCTCCGGAATGGGTTACGATGAGTTGTCGCGTGTAATCACCATAAACATCGTGGATTTTGACAATATAAAGCTGGAGCGGTTTCATACAGTATTTCATATCCGTGAGGATATAGAAAAAGATTATGTATTGACAGATGTTCTTGAGATACATTTTTTGAGTATGGTGAAATTCAGGAAGATGAAAAACAAGGACAGAAAGAATAATGCGCTATGCCGGTGGCTCGCCTATTTTGATGTGAGTACGCCGGAGAAAGAGCTTGAGGAGGTGATTGGCATGGACGCGGCGATTGGCAAGGCGAATGAAAGGCTTAACTTTGTAACGCAAGACAAAGATTTCCTGCGAGATTATTACCGGCGGCAAATGGAACTGGCTGATTGGACCACAAGCATTAATACCGCCCTTCAAAAAGGCGTTGAACAGGGCGTTGAAAAAAGAAGCGTTGATATTGCAAAAAACGCTTTGTCGGAAGGCTTGTCTGTTGACATTATTAAAAAAATTACAGGATTAGATGAATCTGTAATAATCGCATTGCGAGATGAGCGATGAGCAGTTCCGCCGCAACACGAACCGCATGAACGAGACGCGCCGCGCTTTGTATCCGCGTTTATGCGGGAAACTGGCGCGCTTTCGCACGCTTCGCGCGATTTGCGGATCTCGTTTAGTCTGGGAGGGAGGGGAGGATCGCGTGCGGCTAAACGGACGAAATTTTTGTTTGTCAAGACTTTTTTGAAAAACAGCATTGACAAACAACTATGAAGCGTGTATACTTTCTTTTAAAATGTTTGAAAGGAGCGTTTGTAAAAAGTGAATAAGCCGTATCATCAATCAGCCATAGCGGACGTTGCCAAGATCCCCCCCCCCCCCCAGAACCGCTCTCTAAGAACAACTTCTTACACCGTCTATAGCAACAATCATTACATAAACAAACGTCGGCGCATCCCCATCGAAAAACAGACGTTTGTCTTTATCTCTTGAACCCGCTCATCATCCGGTCTCGCAGCGGAGCCGCCGCTTCCGTCACGGGATCGGTTTTTTATTCTTTTCCACTTTATCCAAGTCTGTAACTGAGACGCTACGCCGCATTAAAGCGCTGCTTTACCCCAATTATCTTGCGAATGCGCCGGGCGCGTACATCGTCCGCACGAAAAACGATGCGTCCCTCTCCATTGAGGATGTCTGCGCCGCGCTCAAAAACAGGGGCGGATTCACCGGCAACTACAACGACCTCGTGGAATACGTGAAGCGGTTCTTTGACGAAACCGCGTATCAACTGTGCGACGGCTTCGCCGTCAACACCGGCTATTTTTCGATTCGCTCCAACGCGGACGGCCTGTTTGACAAGGCGGGCGACATCCATGACGCGAACAAGCATCCGGTGAGCTTCCGTTTCCGCGCCCGCGCCCCGCTGAGGGCGCGGGCGAGCCGCGTGGTCGTGGAGATCGAGGGCTTGGCCGACGTGAACGGCTACATTGACGAGTTTGTGGACGTAGCCACAGGAGCGGTGAATGAGACCGCCACGCCCGGAGGCCAATTCAGCGTGGCGGGGCATAAGATAAAAGTGGCTGGGGACAAGCCCGAAACGGGCGTGTATTTTGTATCGGCGGACGGCGCCGGACTGCGCGTCAAAGTGAGCGGACATTTGGCGGAGAACGCGGCGAACAAGCTTATCGGCGTCATACCCGCGTTGAACGCCGGGACATGGACGGTGGAGGTTGTAACCCAGTATACCACAGGGAGCGCCTTCCTCAAAGAGCCTCGCGTTCTTGAGTTCGCCGGGGAATTGACGGTCAATTCCAATACAGAATAGGGGGCAATTCAAGGCTAGAATGAGAGGCAATTCCAGCAAGGAATGAGATACGATTCAGACGGGAGACGCCGGGAGCAATGTGTCATTAGCCGCCGCTTATGACGGCGCTGATAATACCGGCTGTGGTACGCGCAACATTGCGTACAAAGCGGAAGGAGTTCCGAAGAATCTGAAGTTTATGGGGGCGGAGGCATCCGTGCCGCCGCTAACGGAACACTCATAAAATAGTAATTTTGTGGAATTCAATGCATAGCAAAACTTTGAAGCCATAAGTAAAGGAGAAAATAATGGCAAACAGAACGTATTTGTTGGGAATACTGACTACTTTGTTGGTATTTGCAGTATTTCTTGGAGGATGTGAATCTGTCGGCGAAGCTCTTTATACTGGAGCGTACAACTATAGCAGCAGTTCAACTGAACAAGGCCAGATGTACACATTTTACAACTCTTCCTCTCATCCGGTAACGCTTTTCGACGATACGGGAAGTCATACGCTTTCCCCGGGCGATAGTTTTTCGGCCAGATTCAACCGAAGCGCGTCTATTTATAATGTAGATTATTCACCGGTAGATATTGTCGCCGTATCGCAGTCAGGAAGTGACTTTACATTCCGCGACAAGTAGCCGTACTTGGTAACGCAAGGGCGTTTTAACAAATAGCAGGTGGCAAGCGGCGGGTTTATCGTATGCCGCTTGCCGCTTGTTCATTGTTAGTGGAAAGAATACATGGCGGATATGCGGTACGCGCAGCATTGCGTACAAAACGAAAGGAGTTCCGAAAGCGTAGCCGTTGGCTATGGGAACCGCCGCAGAAAAATGTTCTGGCCGTTATAATTTCATCGTAACGCAAGCCGTAAGGTTTTTCTACCAGTTCATATTTTTATTTCAAAAATTTGCGACTCATAAGTATATAATTTGAAGAATTTACAGGATTACGGGATATTGTTTCTGCAAAAACGCCGATTTTCGGCTTTTTGATAATCCCATTCGTATGAGTGGGAAATGCTAAAAACGAGGATTTAATCCTCGGAAAGACAGGGAAACACTCAAAAC
>JAITIK010000160.1 GCA_031279555.1 Treponema sp.
GCCACTTTTCCCTCGCCCGTCCCCCCCCCCGTGGTCTCGGGGCGGCGGGGGGCGGGGGGGGGGGGGCCCCCCCCACCGGGGGGGGGCCCCCCCCCCAACGCGGGGAGGCGTTTCAGTGAAGAAAGACAACATACCGCCTAAACGTGGCATGGGATAAAGCGTATAAAAGATATTGCAAAAGAGGTTTAACCTCCAATTTCCTCATGCAGATCCATTTTATTCATGGCGTGGTCTGAACAGCAATGTAATGTATTCCGCGCTAGAGCGGCAGGCGGAATGACTTCAATTTATCTAAAAACGCTGAATAATGTTATTAAACAAAAAGGTGTCGATTGGCCTAAAGAATATTGCAAAGGGAGCCCTTTGGAAGCCAAAGGCCGGATTTCCAAAGGGCGCCTCGAAGAAAATCGCGTGTCCATTGTAATACAAGCAATTGAAACAGGACGTTTTTCTCATGGCGTAAGAAAACCTCTAAGAACTGCCGAACCGCAGGATATACATACAAAAAACTGGCGTTCCTATTTCGGTCAAGGCTCCATGCTTTCGCTTCTTTTTCCAATCGCTCAATCGTCGAAATCCTTTTTGATAATCCGCGCGTAATAAGGACATTTAGTTCAATTTCCGCCATGTTCAGCCAACTGCCGTGTCGAGGCGTATAGTGGATTTCCAGTTTTTCCCGAAGCGGGATCGCTTCCTCAGGTATAAATGCGTCATACCGGGATACTGGCGTATGGGCGTTCAGCTTATCCATGACAAGGGCGTTTTTTTGCGGTGGGAACATCCTCCTCAACCAGCTTTTTTATTCGCCTGCAGTCTTGTGTTTATGCGAAGCGCCCGCCGCCTTTGCATTATTTTATTTTTTCCCTAACAGGTATTCTTAATACTGTTTTTAATTTTTCCTTTTCTGTTTTCCTAAGATCCGATAAATATATTTCATGGTGATGTCTTTCCCTGTTTATATCATTCGCCAAATTGTTTTCTTCAATACATTTTTCTATTATTGCGATTGTCTTTGGCTCTTCATCAAATGAGCCTATGTGCATACATTGAACGCACAGCCCTTCCGTTATTTTTATGCATTTCGCTTTTTCTGTGTTTATATTCTTCTTATTTGCCGCTTCATTGCAAACCCGTTCAAATATCTTTTTATTGACAAATTCGGGCAGCCTTATTACGGCGGTCCATATATATTTTGATTTATTTCCTATATCATCTTTATTTTCAACCGTCCAGAATCCCTCAAGCGGAGGAACAACATAATCAAAATACCCCTCCGGCGCATTTTGTTTCTTTTTGCTCATTTTTATTGTATATTGAATGCTATACAATAATTCAATGGCTTTCACGTATTCCCCGTCTTTATCATTCGGATCCCCTTTTCCATCAACCGCCACAAAAGTCATTTCAGGAACCTTTATTATTGCGGGAACAGTCTTGGGTAAATACAATTCTTTATATTCCTTCTTATAATCAAAGACATCAGCCATAAATTCCTCCGTCAATTTTACAATATCGTTTCAAAATAATTTTGTCAATAATTTATCAAAAAAGTTTGCAGGCATTTCGCCTAACGTCCCGGCTGTTTGCGACGGGTAATAGGGCGACGCGCGACATTGGCCCCCGCCCCAAATGCGCCGGAAAAAACCCGCGCAAAGGGAGCAAGCCCGACTGCGGTTTTTCGTAGTCCCGCCGGAGCAGGGCGAAGGGTTGGAAGGGAAGCCGCGGAATCTCCGCTGAAATCCTCTTCCAATCCCCGCATAGTCCAGCTATATCGTCACTTCCACCGGTACAGCGGTCTTTCCCGCCACAGGAGCAATGATATTGTCCGCGACGCTTTTCCCATCAACGACAAGGCTTGGTTTGCCAGTGCGCGTAATATCTATGTTGTATACAACGCCCCGGAAAAGACGCTTGACGCGCACATGGGTGAACCGTTCCGGCAGACAGGGATCCACCTGAAGCCCGTCATGCGTGGCCCGAATACCCAGGAGGTACTGGCTCACATTCACGAATGTCCACGCGGCGGCGCCGGTAAGCCATGAGTTCTTCGCCTCCCCTTGATGCTGCGGGGGCGCTTCCTGTCCGCCGACCATCTGGCTGTAGACATACGGCTCGGCGCGGTGTATGTCGCTGATTTCTTCGAGGTACGCGGGACAGGTGCGCTTGTAAATGGCGAACGCTTCATCCGCATTGCGCGCCACGGTTTCCGCAATGCTCACCCACGGGTTGTTGTGGCAGAACACGCCGCCATTTTCCTTGAACCCGGGCGGATAACTCGACACCTCGCCAAGCTCAACATGGTACGTCCGGTAGCATGGCCACAGCAAAGACGCGCCGTACTTGTAGGAGAGCTTCGCCTTCACGCTGGCAAGGGCTTTTTTCGCCTCGCCCGTTGCGATGCCGATCCCAGCCATGACGCACATGCCTTGCGGCTCAATGTAGATTTTGCCTTCATCGCATTCGTTGCCGCCGACCTTATTCCCGTAGCCGTCATAGGCGCGGACAAACCACTCGCCATCCCAACCGTCCTTGAGTACGGCTTTCTCAACTTTGGCAACCGCATCCCGAATCTGCGCGGCTTCAGCCGCTCCTTTAGCCTCGCCTCCGAAACGCTCGCACAGTTCCGCGTACTGCCTGCCGTACAACACGAACATACCGCCTATGAAGACGCTCTCCGCAACGCCGGTTTCCTTGTTCGCCGTGGTCTGGAAACTCTCGCCCGGCTCTTCGCTGAAGCAGTTGAGATTGAGACAGTCATTCCAGTCCGCCCGTCCAATAAGCGGCAAGTTGTGGGGACCTAAGTGGGTAATCGTATAGTTCACGCTGCGCCGCAGGTGTTCAAACAGGGGTTGTTCGGCGCCTTCCACATTGTTGAACACAACAGGCGCGTTGAGTATGTCCGCATCGCCGGTTTCGGCGATGTATGCGTAGGTACACGCCACAAGCCACAGGGGATCGTCATTGAAGCCGCCGCCGATGTCCGCATTGCCCCGCTTCGTAAGGGGTTGGTACTGGTGCCACGTGCTGCCGTCTTCCAACTGGATCGCCGCGATGTCAAGAATGCGCTCACGGGCGCGTTCCGGTATGAGGTGTACAAAACCGAGCAAATCCTGACAAGAATCGCGGAAGCCCATGCCGCGGCCAGTGCCGCTCTCAAAATAGCTCGCGCTCCGGCTCATGTTGAACGTCACCATGCATTGATACTGGTTCCATATATTCACCATGCGGTCGAGCTTGACGTCTCCGGTTTGAACCGTGAAACGATTGAGGAGCGCGTCCCAGTACGTTTTCAAAGCGTCAAACGCGGCCTGAACTTTTTCATTCGTATCAAAATGGGCGAGCATCTCCTTTGCGGGCGTCTTGTTGATGACGCCGGGACGCTCCCATTTCTGTTCTTTCGGCAACTCCGCATAGCCCAATACGAAAACAAGCGTCTTTTGTTCGCCGGCTTTAAGCTCAAAACTCACGCGGTGGCTGGCTATGGGCGCCCAACCATGGACTTCGCTATCGCCGCTCCCGCCTGACAAGACGGACTGCGGGCTGTCCCAACCGTTGAATTTGCCGAGGAATATGTCACGGCTCGTGTCGAAACCGGCAAGCGGCTGGTTCACGCTGAAATAAGCGTAGTGATTGCGCCGCTCACGGTATTCGGTCTTGTGGTAAATCGTACCGCCTTCAACCTCAACCTCGCCGGTTGAAAAGTTGCGCTGAAAATTCGTCCCGTCGTCAACAGCGTTCCACAAGCACCACTCGATGGCGCTCACCACGGTCACCTGTTTGGGCAGTCCGCTTTTGTTTTCAAGGGCAAGCCGGTTGATCTCGCAGTTTTCACCTAGCGGGACAAAACAGGTTAGAGTTGACGCGAGCCCTTTCTTCTCGGACTCGAAGATCGTATACCCCATGCCGTGCCTGCACCGGTAACGGTCAAGCGGCTTTTTAAGCGGAAGGAACGCGGGACTCCACACCTCGCCCCGTCCTATGCAGCCGTCCTGAATGTAGTAACAGCGACCGCCTGAATCCCACGGCACATCGTTGTACCGGAATCGGGTGATGCGGCGCAACTTGGCGTCGCGGTAAAAACTGTAGCCTCCGCCCGTATTGGAGATGAGGCTGAAAAAATTCTCGTTCCCCAGATAATTGATCCAGGGGAGTGGCGTGGCAGGGGTTTCGATCACGTACTCCCTGTCTTCGTCATTGAAATGACCGTACTTCATAGCGCCTTCCTTTATGAATAATCCACACGCCGGCGTTGCCGCGGCGATGTGTTTTAACCATGCCGTTTTCCAAAGAGTTCCTGGATATACAGAGCGACGTTATCCGGAAACTTCAGCTTTCTAAAGTCGAAAATTCGCAAAACGCGCGGGAAAACCAAGAGGATTCTCCCACACGCCTCTGTGTCCGCGCATACGCCGGAATTATGAAACAGCCTCTACTAAGAGAAAGACTGACCGGCCGCATTGTCAAACTGATGCTCTGTCTCAACGCTAAAAGGACCATGCGCGGGATTGGCATCCTGTTCGTTATATAGGCTTTCAGACAGCGCCGTATATTCCTCCGCAAGCCCTCGATCCCCCAGTTCCGCCGCGCATATTCCGGCTTTTTTATAAGCCAATGGCAGAATTGACATGCGCCACAACAGATCATTGGCAAACAACTCCTGAAAATTGGCCAGCCATTCCCGGTATGCCCCAGTTTCGCTTTGTATAAAAGCCATCCAGTACAGTGACCAGATGTCTTCCGGGAACAACGCGCGGGCGTTCTGAAGCGCGGCGAGAGCGGGCGTCTGAATTTCAGCTATATGCCCGCCATATTCCAGAAGTTCAGTCAGCAACGAATAGTACATCTCGGTACAGTATTGACGCATGGTTTCCCGCGTATAATGAAATTCTATCAATTCTGAGGGCGCGCCGTTTTCGGTGAAAGCATAGGCTTCAAGTTCTTCCACAGCTTGCAACAATGACGGTCCCGTTTCGGCGCCAGGCTTTTTCCAGATCGTATAGTTAAAGCGCTTTCCATAATATAATTTGAGATAATAACAAGTTATGAGATATACGGCGTCCATCTCTCTCCGTGGATACTCATCCCATTTCGGGTCTTTCAGCGCGTACTCTTTTAAAGACCGCGCCATAAATCGGATGTTATCATCAAATATCTTGCAACAACCCGCTGTCTTTCGACAGGACAATTCGTGGACCGGAAATCAACCGTCTCCATTCATCCGCCAGATCGTCTCTTCCGATATGAATGTCGGAAAAAAATCCCAAAGAAGTGAACGCGGCGCCGTAGTGTTCAGCCAGCCTATAACCCAAAGGCGTCCGCTTTACTTTCTCGCCGTTGTCTAGCGACTCGTCATATACCGTTTTAATCCCGTGATACCCTCCGTACAGGATGAGCGCTTTCGCATCCGGATGCGCATTATTCAAGGTTCCAATGACGGTCGCCGCAGCGTACTCATCGCGGTAGTTCAACCAATCAACCAAATTGGCGAAATTTTCAGAACTCATCGCTCCCGCCTCCGCTGATATCGCCATGAATGGGCCTGTTTCCCGCGTCGTTTGTTCCAGAGACAGCAACGCATATTTCATATCATCATTTTCCAGTCGTCCGCCTGTCAGCATCCACGAATACGATGGTTTTAAATGCATTAATCAACCAGGCGACCGCATCCGGCGCGGTCGCGGCTATTTTTTCCATCCTTTTTCCGGCGCAGACGTACATCCGCTTGCCGCCGTAAGGAGAATCGCCGCAATCGCCATAGCTTTGTGAAGCATACCCATTTCTTCCCGCCTGTTTTTATATTATTGCACACTCCAAACAAAACAGCAACTCTTTCTTCATACCATTGTAGACAATATTCCGGTAGAAACGCGGCGATGAGCCTATCCTGAAAACATTGCGCCTACCCCCCAGCGCGGATATGCCGCCGCAAAAGCCCGCTTGGTTGATTACATCAATGATAGCCGGACGACTTTTTGCGCCGGCAAGATAGCGGCCGATTGACACTACGGCTTCGCTATAGAAAATCACTTGACAAAACGGCGTTTTCTCCCTATAATTGAGTTATCTTTAGGATAAGACGCTAATATATCGGCGCCATATTATGACGACGCCACATTCACAGTAAAGAAATAGTGGAGGCAGTTCCAAAACCAACCCGAACGCAAGTTCGCGTTTTGGAACCGGCTCATTGAATAACTAAAAAAAAGCCTCCCCGCCACAGAGGGCGCAACATCTGTGGCAAATAGTCGCGGCCGGATATTATATTCCGGATTTCCAATCAAAAAGCGCCGTCTGAAAAGCATTGTCCGCAATTCAGCTATTACATGAGGCTTTCCCAAGAACGCGCTATGGGGCGTCAGTCTTGGGGAAAAGCTTACATTAAAACAGATTGCGGCTTTTTGCGCTTGACATGGCGAGCGTTCGATGTAAACGACCAAAACTCCCGCTTTTTTTACGATGCCATGCCTGCGCTTTGCGCCGCGCCTGCGTTGTTGTCTACTGGCGGGCGGCGGCTTGCGGTTTTCGTTCAAGCCGCTGGGCGGCGACGCCTGTTGAAGCTGATTTCAACCAAAGCGCTTTTAATCATCTTCATTATATATGGAGCCATTTATGACCGACCTGCAAAAAAAGAAACGCATTATCGAACTTGAAACCCTCATACAGAGATATCAGTTTTCGTATTACAATGGCGAGGCTGAAATAACAGATGCGGAATTCGACCTCCTCTGGGACGAGTTGAAACGGCTTGCGCCGGAAAGCCTCGTGTTAGCCCAAATAGGCGCGGACGGCGTGGATGACATAGACGGCTTTCCCAAAGTCGCCCATCTTATCCCGATGGGCAGTCAGGATAAAGCCGCGGATCCGGATGCTTTCCGCGCATGGACGCAAAAGATACAAGCGCCTGTCTATGTGGTGCAATTCAAGCTCGACGGCGCGAGCCTTGAACTGCAATACGAAAAAGGCGCGCTCGTCCGCGCCGTCACCCGTGGAGACGGCGTTATCGGCGATGAGATAACGCGGAACGCTCTGCGTATGAGCGGCGTACTGCCCGCGATCAACGCGGACTTTTCCGGCGGCGTACGGGGCGAGGCGCTTATGCCCCGTGCGGTGTGGAAGGATAAGTACGCGAACAAGGCGAACTGTCGCAACGCCGCGAATGGCATCATGCGACGCAAGGACGGCGCAGGCTGTGAAGACCTTGTTTTTCTCGCCTATGACGCTTCCGCAACCGGAAATGACGGCTTTTTTAAAAATGAAATTGAGAAGATCACGTGGCTCATGGCGCGGGGTTTTACGGTTTCCGAAACAAAGGAATTTACGGATGTGGAAGCGATTATCGCGTACCGCGCGATTATCGCGGACACGCGGCAAAACCTTGACGTGGACATAGACGGACTTGTGGTGAAAGACCGCGCAACCAACATGGACGATCTCCGCCGCGTCCGCCCTGAACGTCAAATCGCCTTCAAGTTTGAGCTTGAAATCGCCTATACCGCGCTTCGCGCTGTTGAGTGGAGCGAAGCCGGAGCGACATACACGCCGGTAGGCATCATCGATCCGGTGCGGCTTGCCGGAACAACCGTCAAACGGGCGAGCCTCAACAATCCCGGCATGATCCGTTCAATGAATCTTAAGATCGGTTCGGTTGTATCTGTGGTGAAGCGCGGGGAAATCATCCCCAAAATTGAAAGCGTGGCGCCAACGGATGCGCTTCCCGATGTTGATCTGCCGGAAGAGTCGGACATTGTGTTTCCCGTCTCATGTTCGGTGTGCGGCGCCGCGCTTGTTGACGAAGACAGTCGCCTGTACTGCCCCAATCCGGCGTGTCCCAAACTGCTCCTTCACCGGCTGGAAAAATGGGTCAAAATCCTCGACATTCGGGAAATCGGGGAAAAACTGATTAAACAGTTGTTTACTGCGGATAGAGTCACCCAGATACACGATCTGTACACGCTTACACCTGAAGAACTCGCCGCATTCGACCGCATGGGAACGCTTTCCGCGAACAAGGTCGTCAAATACATACACGCCGCGCGGGAGATTCCGCTCGCCAAATTTATCGCGGGTTTTGATTTTGAGGGCGTTGGCGAGACGATCATGGAAAAAATCGTCGATTTTGGCTTTAATACACTTGAGAAACTCCGCGCCGCTGACGCCGACGCGCTTGCCATTGTGGAAGGCATCGGTGAAGTGACGGCGAAAACCATCGTGCAAGGCATGCGGCAAGCGGCGCGGGAAATGGATGCCGTACTTGGCGCCGGCGTCATTGCCATAGCGGAGCCTCCCGATGAATCAAAGCTGCCGCTCAAAGGCATCTCCTTCTGTTTCACCGGAGAGCTTATTACGATGAAGCGCAGTCAAGCCGAAGAAAAGGTGAAGGCGTTGGGCGGTTCGCCAAAGACTTCGGTGGTGAAAGGGCTTTCCTACCTTGTCGCCAATGATACGGGATCGGGTTCGACGAAAAACAAGAAAGCGCGGGATTTGGGCGTACCGGTTATTGATGAAACGCGGTTTCTTGAGCTTATTGGCAAAGCCGTTCAGTCAGTTTCCGGCGTTGCGGCTTCCACGCATCCTCCGGCGCAGGGAGAGTTGTTTTAACAGCGGGTCGGCCCCCTTTTGAGGAATGAG
>JAITIK010000169.1 GCA_031279555.1 Treponema sp.
CCAAACTGAATTGGTTCCTGTCGGGCTTCCTGTACATGCCTTACCCCCAAAATGTTGGCTTTCGCTTGATTTTCTCTCTTTATGATAACACAAATCAGGCAAAAAGTCCATGATTTTCAGTGCTTTTGAGTTGTTCAGCAGGCCCTAATTATACTCTTACATTGTATTTATCCCGAAGTACAGAAGGAAAGTGATGTACGGCAAGATCAAAAAAGACGTATGGGAAATCCTGAAAAAGTTGTGTGAGTACAAAAGGATAGAGATATTGGAAGGAACGGTATGCGCCGACCATGTCCATCTGTGCGTGAAGATACCGCCGAAGTCCGGCGTTTCAGCGTGCAGGGGGTATCTGAAAGGGAAAAGCGCGCTGATGGTTTTCGACAGGCGCCCTGAATTCAAAAAGTACGGCGACAAGCATTTTTGGGCGAAGGGCTACTATGTTGACACGGCAGGGCGCAACGAAGAACAACTCCGAAGATACATCAAGGATCAAGAAGAAACCGATAAATTGGAGAAATGGCGAAAGGCCCCTTTCAGGGGCGGCCGGCAAAGGTCTTGGTCTTCGGAACCGCGCCTTTTAGGCGCTGACAGCAACAGGCCCTTATAGGGCCAAATCAAGCCGCCGCTTGAAGCGGTGGTCGGTGACTGGAATCTGTGAACGCGTCATGCGGGAGGGAAATTTCATGCCAAGAAAGTTTTATACAGTATCGGTAATTTTATTAGTGTTTTTACTCATCTTTACGGCCTGCGCCGACAGCCAAAACCGGCAACCGTCGTCACCTGCGGACTCCGATGATGTGCCGGAATCGCCGGACGGGGCATCGTCGGAGCTCATATCTGAATCAAACGAGACGGAATCGGCGATGCCGGATGACGGCCTTGCGTTTCCCTTGGGCGACAGAATTGCCGAAAACGGCAATTCTGCGGGAAATATGTATATGTACGCCATGATTGCCCATGAGGACGTGTACAACCTTCCTGAGATGAACAACATCACATTTGAACCCATGTCCAGATATAGCTGGCACAGCCATGAGGCCGGGGAAATCCTGCTCGTCACCGGAGGCGTCGGCTATTACCAAGAGGAAGGGAAGCCGGCGCAGATTGTCCGCAGGGGCGACAGCGTCACCGTCGAAGCCGACGTCCGGCATTGGCATGGCGCGGCGCCGGAAAATTGGTTCGCGCACGTTGAGATTTCCGTTGACCCGGCACGTACGGGCGTTGAATGGGCGGACGCCGTTCCGGACGAAACGTATGCCGGCCTTGGCGCGGAGGAATATGCTGGGCGTACGGTTTCCACCGACAACGCGTTTATGTTTCAGAGAAGCGCCGAGCCTATGGGCGGGGGATTGACGGATTACTTCAGCGGCCCGGTGTATTTGTCCTCTGTTTTGGACAGAGACAACCCGCTGAATCCCCCTTCCATGAGTTATGTGGTGTTCGCGCCCGGCACCGTCAACAACTGGCACACGCATGGAGGCGGGCAGGTTTTGATCGCCACCGACGGCATCGGGTACCATCAACTGCAAGGGCGGCCTGTTGAGGTGCTTCATCCCGGCGACGTGGCGTTCTGTCCCCCAAATGAGACGCACTGGCACGGCGGCAGCGCCGATGTTTGGTTCGCGCACATCGCCATCGGCACCAATCCCGGCAACGGCGGCGGCACGGAATGGCTGGATCGAATTTCTGAGGAAGAATACGCCGCGTTGCCAAAAGAATAAACAGCGCGATGGTTAGGCCGAATTTCCAATCATGCACAACGCGAAAGGAGCGGGCGGGAACAATCGTCCGTTCTTTTCACTTGACGGGCAGTTCTGTCAACGAGCGGAGGGTGAGGCCATGAAACCAGACGATTATCTGTCCATTGGGGAGTTCGCACGGATTGTCGGCATTACGCCCCACTCCCTGCGCAAGTATGACAACAAGGGCATATTCTCTCCTGCTGCGCGGGGAGACAGATTGGAAAATGATTACCGCTATTATGCGCCCATGCAGATAACAACGGTCAAAATGATTCGCGTTCTGACCAAGATTGGGGTTCCGCTCAATACGATACGGGAAATGGCCGAAAGCAGGACGCCGGAGAAGTTGATCAAGCTGCTTCAAAAACAGAAAGAGGAACTGGCCGGTGAAATCCGCTTCCTGCGGGAAGCCCACTCAATCATAGCCACATTCCTTGATTTCATCATCAAGGGGTTACATGCGGACGAATCGGAAATATTCGTGCGTGAAGGCCCCGAAAGGCGGATCGTGTTGGGCGAAGCAAATGAATACAAGTACGGGGAAGGCTTTTTCGGAGCGTTCGCCCGGTTCTGCGCCGCCCGGCATACGCCGGAATTGAACCTTGCCTACCCCATCGGCGGCCGGTTTGACAGCATGGAACGGTTTCTCGGCGATCCGGCGCGGCCCCCGCGATTCTTCTCCCATGACCCCAATGGCAAAGATAGTATGGCGGCGGGGCTGTATCTCACGGGCTACACGCGGGGATATTACGGGCAGACGAACGGCCTTCCCCGGCGCATAGCCGAATACGCGGAACAGAACGGACTGACATTCATCGGCCCCGTGTACAATACATATCTGCTTGACGAGTTGAGCATGACAGACCCTGAACGATACCTTTTGCAAGTTTCCGCGTCCGTGTCGGAGGCCCGGCGCGACCCCGTGAGCCATATCCGGCATAGAGCAAAATAGAAATACCGTTCGCGCCCGCCCTTTCAGCCTTTCGGCGTCTAAGCCAAAGGGCTTTTTTTATGCGCTCCCTCCTGCACAGACCCGTAAAATACAGAAAGGTTAGACTGGTATAAGGTTTTCCATTCGAGAGGATTAATTTACCATCCGCGCGAAGCCTTGATTTTACTGGTTTTTTGGGATATTGAGGAAGCGCGTTTTTTTCAAAAACCCCTATTGACCTTATACCCGTTCTAACCCTTACAATTCATTTGCGGATAGAATTGCCTAAAAAATCAACGCGGCAAACAGTTTTCAAGCTGTTTGCCGCATTTTTTGTTTGCGTCATCATTCGTCCGGCGTGGCTTTGAAAACGGAAAGGAGAAGCCATGCCCGGAGATTGCCGCGTATCTGTTTTTGTCTGCCGCCTGCCCATAGCGTACATTCCGCGCTGCCGCTTTCACCCCATGCGGCTGACCGCGCGGAGAGCCCGCTCACCGCCGTTCCCGTTCGGATTTGAGCCTATTTCAAAAATCCGAACGGAGAAACGATCCATGAAAAACTACACGGACAGCGACTACGCGCTGAACAAATACAGCGCGGGCATCGTATACCGCTTCGCTGACGGCATCGTGGAGGTGACGCTCGCGGACTACCTCGCGGGGAACCCCGGCAAGACCGAGGCGGACTTCCGCGCGCTGAAAGAGCTTTCGGACAGCATCTATCTCGAACAGGCGCGGGACGAGAACGCGCAGACCAAAAGGAACACGCCTTATGACGAACCGGACGAAGCCGCGCCCCGCCACGCGCCGTCGCCGGAAGATTTGCTGATCGGCGAGATCGACGCGCGGGGGGAAGCCTTGCGGCGTGAACAGCGGGAGGAAACGGTCGCCCGCGTCCTTGACGCGCTCACCGAGGTTCAGCGGCGGCGGTATCTGCTGTATCACACGGGCGGCATGACGGTGCGGGAAATATCCAAGATTGAGGGGGCGCATTTCACCGCCGTCCATGAGAGTT
>JAITIK010000015.1 GCA_031279555.1 Treponema sp.
CCTAGAAGCTAAAATACTTGGGTATTTAAGATACGACGAAAAAATCGCTGAATGTTTGCTGGGCGATTACGCCGAATGCACGAATCATTGAAACGACGGTAAAATGATTTTTATGCGCAAGGAAGATGAATGTTCCCGCCGCGGAGAGGGAGAATGTTCTTTCCTAAAAGAGGCGGTTTCCGATATGATTTGACACGGTTATGCGGCGCTGCGCGTACGTTACGCGGACGCTGTAGCGTTTGTAAACTCCGTCTTTACAATACCTCTTTCTATGATTATTATAGTAGTATGGAAGCTATTATAGCCCCTTCCCTGTTGTCCGCGAATTTTTCAAATTTTTCTTTCGCGGTAGATTCTATCAAACGCGCGCATGCGGAATGGGTGCATTTTGATGTAATGGACGGCAGCTTTGTTCCAAACCTTACATTCGGACACAAAGTAGTCGCCGATCTTCGTTCAGAAAGCGATCTTGTTTTTGACGTGCATTTAATGGTGGAAAAGCCCGAAAGCGTAGCGCCTCGTTTTATTGACGCGGGCGCGGACAATATCACGTTTCATGCGGAAGCCGCGGTACACGCCCATCACCTTTTAAGCTTGATCCGTTGCAGCGGGAAAAAGGCGGGAATCAGCATCGTGCCAACAACTTCGGTGGCAACTATTGAAGAAGCGTTGCCGTTTACAGATATAATACTGGTGATGACGGTTAATCCCGGTTTTAGCGGGCAGAATATGATCCCCGAATGTCTTGAAAAAGTGAAGAAACTGGTGAAAATCAGGGAGGAACGGGGGCTCTCTTTCCAAATTTCGGTAGACGGCGGCGTACATGTAGCGAATGCGCGTCAGTGTTTTGAAGCGGGAGCCGACATCCTTGTTACGGGTTCGGCTTTCTTTGAGGCTGATGATAAATCGGCCTTGGTAAAACATTTAAAGGGGCGTATATGACAAACATGAAAAAATCCCCGTTTCTTTTCATAGTGTTTTTATTGGCCGGCGGCATGGTTTTTTCTCAAACCGACGCAGGCGGGGCTTCGGCGGCCTCGTCCACGGCGTTTTCTTCCGCCTTCCGCCAGGGGGTCGCGCTGTATGGACAGGGCGAATGGATAGCCGCGGCTGTGAAATTTCGGGAAGCGCATGGAGCCGCCGCTACCGGCGACGAACGCGCCGAGGCGGTGTATTGGCTTTGTCTTGCGGAAGAAGCGGGCGGCTGCTTTGAAAGCGCTATAAAGAGTTTGGATGTTTTAGAGCGAACAAATGGAGGCGCAAGCCGTAAAGCGGAGATTCCCTACCTCAAGGGGCGGGCTTTTTATTCGCTTGGGCGTTACGATGAAGCCATCGTACTTTTGAAAGGCTACGCCGACCGGATGCCGGACGATTCCGCCGGCGCCAGCGCGCAAAAATCCGCCGCGCTTTACTGGACCGGCGAGTGCCTTTTCGCGCTTGGACAGCTTGACGCGGCTCAAGACGTGTTTTTTATGATCACCCGGCGCTATCCGCAAAGCGTGAAATATGAGGCCTCGGTTTACCGCATAGCGCTTATTTATCAAAAAAAAGTGGAGCAAGAACTTCTTGAACTTTTGAGGCGGAGTCATGAAGAAGCCCTTAAAACCATAGAGGAATATCAGCGGAGGGAACGAAGTTATGCGCAGGCGCTCGTCATGTATCAAAAGCGGATAGCGCTTCTGGAGGCAAGTCTGCGTGAGGCGGGTATTGATGCAAGCGCCGCGGACAACGACAAATAGCACATGCGCGCGGACTTACTAACCAAGTCAAGCCGTTTTCTCCGTCAAAGGAAATACGCGGAAGCCATACGGATGCTGGAACCTAATGTTCTGTTATACCGGGATTCTTTCAAATACCATTACATACTGGCGATGGCGTGTTTATATTCGGGCGATTTTGGCGGAGCTTTCACCTATCTCAAGCGGGCGCGTGAAATCAAACAGCGCGACCCTTCTGTACTGTTGGGATTCGCGGTACTCTACATGCGGAGGCGGGAGACTGACCGCGCGTTGGATATGTATCTGGAAGCGCTTGATATAAATCCGAACAACAAGACGGCAAAAAAAGCTCTGAAAATCATTCGAAAGTATTCGGGAACCGATTATTTGTCCGATTGGATCGACGCCGGCAAATTTTCCAGCCTTTATCCGCCCTTGCCGAAAATCCGTGCCAATCCGGCGCGTATTATTGTTTTTTTTGCCTGCGCTTCCGCTGTTTTTCTTTTGGCCTATGGCGCGCTCATCGGCTTAAACGTGATTCCTCTGCCGGAAAACGCGCTTTTTAAGCGGGCTTTCAAAGTGACATCAGGGAGGAACGGGTGGATGGCGACTTCTCTTGAGCAAGAGGAGCGGAACAGTCCGGTGGAAACAGGCGGCAGCTACCGGTATATTTTGACCCGTTCTCAAGTGTTGAACATGTACGAGAATGCGCGAAAACTGTTCACCACATACAACGATGAGAAGGCGAAAGTTTTCCTCAACCGCATTATCGCTTCAAACGCATCCGAAGCGATCAGAACGAAAGCCAGCCTCCTTATCTCGTATATGGATGTTCCCGGATTCGATACGTTCAAAGATCGTATCAGCTACCGCGATGTCATGGAAGACCCGTTTTTATACCGCGATTGTTATGTGATATGGCGGGGTATGGCGACCAACCTTGTCGTTGAGCAGAACAGCACCTCGTTTGATTTTCTCGTTGGATACGACACCCGCACCAAGCTGGAAGGGCTTGTGCCGACCGTGTTCAATTTTTCGGTTGGGGTGAATCCTGAGAAACCTCTTGAAATACTGGGCAAAATTGTACCTTCGCAGGATGGGTCCGCCATCCTGCTTGAGGGTACGGCGATCCACCAAATAGGCATATTGGAACAATAAAAGAGGATAGCGCGCCGGATCGCGGGCGCCGGACCCGAAAGGGCGTGACGCCGGCGTTCATTAGCGAAAGCGACACGCTATACTTTTGACTTTGACTACGCGCGCCGTTTATAGTGTCAGGAGTCGCTCTAGTTTATGGATACCGTTGATTATCTGGAAGAAAATTCAGAGAGAACGGCGGCGCGGCAAAAAAACACGATTACGCGCATGGGCTGTGAAGTCTTCTCACGGCGATACGCCAGCTTGAGAAATCCGCCGGAGACACGATAGCCTATCAGCCGGCCATAGCGGACTACCATAACGTACAGGCGGCGGGACTGACTAGGCCCTTCCCGCCGAAAATTCCCTGAACGTCGGCGGACGCTCGCGCAGACCCGCTGGAGACGCTTTTTCTGTCT
>JAITIK010000057.1 GCA_031279555.1 Treponema sp.
GGGAACGTTAAGAAACAAAAGTGAGCAAGCTGTCAAATATTCAGATTATGTTCGATGCCCTCACCCTCAAAAAATCGCCTTAATCCAAGTTTTTATACCACAATAGACAGCGAGCGCCGGACAACCCCAAATATGCGGTAAAGCGGCGTGTTTAATCAGCATCGCGCGGCGGCGTCCCGTGGGGTGTCGTCCCTCCGGCTTCAAAGGTTCATTAATGCTGATGAAACTTCCAGCATATTAATCAAAACAATGAAAACAAGGGTGAAACCCCGCTAGGCGCATCACGATTGCATAGAGGGAGCGGCATATGAAAGGCAAAGGCTTTGTCCTCAAAGGAAGGAAATTTCTTGAGTGGAGCCGCAAATTCATCAAGGATGTCTCGGAGAGCGCCGTAGAATGGGACGCGCCGCAAGCCGAAGCGGATGCGCTGCAAACCCAGATCGCCGGTTACGACGCCAAGCTTGCCGCAATCAATTGACGCTATGCCGCCGTGATCACGATAGCAATGATGATGCGTGGCATATCGGTTGGACGCTTATTGCCGCGAACCTGGACAGGGAGATGTATCTTCACCTTTCCCGAAGAGAATGGGACATATATGTATACTGTGGATAAGACCTGACGATAAGCCCACTGGACATTCAACTTGAAAACCACCATGGACGCTAATCTATTATTATTCCGACGTATGCGCGTAAAGAACAAGAACTCCCCTACCTACTTGACTGATCTCTACAATTAAATGCAAAGACGCCTCCCCGCGCCATCAATTGTCCGCCCCTTACAGGCCGGGTTTTTATGAGACGGCCCGCGCCGGAGTTGGAAATGAGACGGCGTAATGAAAGGAAGCGCGGCGAATTCTCCTGCTCTTGCATATTCACTCCTGTTTTGCTATGCTTGCGTACTATAAAATATAGAGGAGAATTATTATGCCGACACCTGGAGAACGAATTGTTGAATTGTGCAAAACGTATTCCGTCAGCAATGAGACGCTGGCTGAACGCAGTGGATTAAGTCTCGAACTTATCAAGCGTATTACTGAAAATGGTCATATTCCCGACCTTGCTCCGCTTCTAAAGATTTCACGCGCCCTCGGCGTCAGGCTGGGTACGCTTCTTGATGACAATGAAAGCCTTGGTCCCGTGATCACCCGCGCCGGCGTTGCGGATGAGACCCCCCGTTTCATAACCGGGCTGCCTTCGGGCGCAAGTGGCGCCAACGGCGCGGAAGAGCGTCATGGACTTACGTTTAAGGCGCTTGCCGCAGACAAGGGCGGCAGACATATGGAGCCGTTTATCGTGGACATCGCGGTTGACGCGGAACAGACAAAATCCACCCACGAAGGCGAGGAATTCATCTATGTTCTGAACGGCAATCTCTCGCTCGAATACGGCGCTGACACGCACATTCTTCATGCGGGCGATTCGATCTTCTATGACTCGATAGCGCCGCACCGCCTTCTTTCCGCTGACCAGCAGCCAGTGAGAATTCTCGCCGTAATTTACACGCCGGCGTAATGGAGATCAATCATGGCTATACAATTTGAAACGACTTTAAGCGAGGTTTTGCGGAAAAATGCCAAAGAATATCCGGATCATGAGTTCATCGTATACGCGGATCGCGGCTTGCGGTGGACGTACGCTGAATTTGACAAACGGGTTGACGATCTTGCCCGTGGATTTCTCGCCATCGGGCTTGAAAAAGGCGACCATATCGGCATTTGGGCGCCTAATGTGCCGGATTGGCTCACGGTTCTGTTCGCATCCGCCCGCGCCGGCATGGTGCTGGTTACGGTGAACACCGCGTACAAGACCCATGAACTTGAGTATCTGATGAAGCAGTCCGATATCGCCTGCCTCTGCCTTTCCGATGGATACCGCGACAGCGATTATGTGTCTATGGTGAATGAGCTTGCGCCTGAAATAAAGACCTCGCCTCGAGATTGCCTGAACTCGAAGAAATTCCCCTATTTACGGCGCATGGTTTACATTGGGCAGCAGAAACACCGGGGCATGTACAGCTTTCCGGAACTGCTGTTGCTGGGGCGGTATATGGATATGGCGCGACTCCACGCGATTGAGGCCTCGTGCGGGACAAACGATGTGGTGAACATGCAGTACACCTCCGGCACCACGGGCTTCCCCAAAGGCGTCATGCTGACGCACCGGAATATTCTCAACAATGGCTACAGCATCGGCGAGTGCCAGAAAATGACGAATAAAGACATCGTGTGTCTGCCGGTGCCATTTTTCCACTGTTTTGGGCTTGTGCTTGGCATGATGGCGATTCTCACCCACGGCGCGACCGCCGCGCCGGTTGAAAACTTCGATCCGCTTGTCGTGCTTGCGACCATTCAGAAGGAAAAATGCACGGCGGTATATGGGGTGCCGACCATGTACATAGCGGAGATGAACCACCCGATGTTCAACATGTTCGACAAGTCAAGCCTGCGGACAGGCATCATGTCCGGTTCGTATTGCCCCATTGAGTTGATGCGCCGCGTTATAAACGAGATGCACATGCCGGAAATCACCATTCCCTACGGGCTTACCGAAGCATCGCCCGTCACCACCATGACCAAAACCGATGACCCGATTGAGGCGCGGGTGGAAACTGTGGGGCGGGCTTTGGAGGATGTGGAGGTTACTATACGCGATCCGGAAACAGGCGAGGAATGTCCAGTTGGGGCGCAGGGCGAGTTTTGCAGCCGAGGCTACAGCAATATGAAGGGGTACTACAAGATGCCGGAAGCCACGGCGAAATGCATCGATGAAAACGGCTGGCTTCATTCCGGCGACCTGGGCGTTAAAGACGAGCGGGGGTATTTCCGTGTCACCGGACGCATCAAGGACATGATCATCCGGGGCGGCGAAAATATTTATCCCAAGGAAATCGAAGATTTTCTTTACACCATGCCCGGCGTCAAAGACGTGCAGGTGGTGGGCGTCGCCAGCAAGAAATACGGAGAAGAAGTCGGCGCGTTCGTCATTTTGCACAAGGATGTCGCTATGGCGGAAGAGGATGTCAAAGATTTCTGCCGGGGCAAGATCAGCCGCTTCAAAATACCCAAATATGTGTTCTTTGTCGATTCGTTCCCGCTTACCGCAAGCGGCAAGGTGCAGAAGTACCTTATGCGGGAAATGGGATTGAAGAAGGTTCTGGAATTGGGCGTTGCAACGTAAGCGGCATAAGGCGCCCCTGTTTTTGCCGGAAGACCGGCGTTGCGCGCCGCCCACGGACTCCGCAGGACGGCGTGAGATTTTGCGCGTGGAGCAATCGAATGAACCGTCCGGCGAAGCGAGTCGCCCGCGCATTCCAATCAATGAGACTGGCTGTCGGCGCAATCGCTTATGCGCGCCGCTCCTTTGCCAGCTTGCCGGCTCTTCCCTCCGCTAAACGCTCCTGCTGTCATGTTCCGCAGGTTCGGCGCAAGCGGGCGTTCGCTTGCCCCACAGTGGCAAATCCAACTTTTCATACATACGCTAGGAGCCTATCGCGCTTGTGGATTTCTGCGGCGCTTTGCATCACAAAAATCTCTATTATCGGGATACTGCGAACTTTTGGTTCGATGGCAGTTTGCGCGGCAAGAAATCGCCGGTTAGGCGATTTCTTGGGATTTTATGCGCGAAGCCCTACAAACCGCTAGACAGCCTGTAGCGGCGGCTCAGCCGTCCATACCCGGACACGCGCTCCTCATCGTCTGCAAGCCCTTTGGCATCCTCTCATACCTATCTTGGTACATAAAGAATTTTTTTTGATCCATTACGCGACCTCCGCCAACTTCTCCGCGACATAAGTCCGTACGCCCCTTTCGAATTGTCATCTTGTGAAACTCTCTCGCGCCGTCTCATAGGGTGCGGAACAGTTCGCGGTTTCATGTGAAGCGTTTAAGAGGGAGGCGGGAGGAGATACTAACGATAATGGGGATTCTGTCGACTTGGGGAGGAGTGGACGTGGGAAGGATTTATGAGGTCTGCAAAAAGCTGGTTCCGCCGCCGGTGAGGGACGCGCTTCGGCAGCCGTGGCGCGACCTGTTGCTGAGCGGGGTGAGGCGGGGCGGCTATAAAAGAGGCGCGCGCGAGGAGGGGATGAACCTCATAGGGCTGTTCCGCTCCGAGTCTGGGTTGGGGCAGGGGTGCCGGTTGCTCGCCGGCGCCATGGAGGCGAGCGGAGTTCCCTTTGACGCGGTGAGTTACCACTTTGACTGTTCTAAAATGGGCGCGAGCGGCTTTGAGGGCAGGATGGCGCCTGGCGGGGATGCGCGCTACGGCGTGAACGTGGCGCAGATGACGGTGGACGGCGTGGCGCCTGCGGTCGTGAGGATGGGGAGGAATTTCTGGCGTGGGCGGTACAACATAGCGCACTTTTCATGGGAGTTGCCGGCGCTTCCAAAAAGGTGGAGGAGGCAGGACAGCTTCTTTGACGAGATTTGGACGACGAGCGCGTTCAGCGCCGGGGCGTTGCAGGCGGCTCTGGATCGCCCGGTGTACGTGATCCCCTATGGGATAAAGGCGTCCGCCGCGAAGGGGCTTGGGCGGAGCTTCTTCGTCCTGCCTGAGAAAGACTTCCTGTTTTTGTTTATGTATGACGTGAACAGCGTGATAGAGCGGAAGAACCCGATGGGCGTGGTGAGGGCGTTTCAGGAGGCGTTCAAGAAAGGCGAGCGCGGCGTTGGGTTGGTGGTGAAGATAAACGACCATCTGAGGCTTGGGACAGGGCTTGAGGATCTCAAGGCGGCGATAAATGGGTGGGGGAACATCAGGATACTAGACGAGATATACCGGAAAGAGGAAGTGGACGCGCTGGTGTCCGCGTGCGACGCGTTCGTGTCGTTGCACCGGGCTGAGGGCTACGGGCTGTCGATAGCCGAGGCGATGTTGCTGGGGAAGCCGGTGGTAGTGACGGGGTGGTCAGGGAACATGGAGTTTACGAATGAAGAAAACTCGTGTGTTGTGGATTATGAGTTGGTGAAGATAGGGAGGACGCGCTCCATGTATGACTGGTGGCAGTACTGGGCGGAGCCGGACATAAAAGAGGCTGCGGGGTATATGAGGAGGCTGCGCGAGGACGGCGGCTATCGAGAGGCTGTGGGCGCCGCCGGGAGGCGGACGATAGAGCGGACGCAGAGCGTGGATCGCTCGGCGCGGGAGATGCGGCGGCGGATGGAGCGAATAACGGGATGCTCATGGAGCGCCTCGATAGAAGATAAGGAAATGTAGGTAGGATGAAAAGAGCGTTGATAACCGGGATAACCGGGCAGGACGGATCGTATCTGGCGGAGTTGTTGCTGGAGAAGGGCTATGAGGTGTATGGGATATGGCGGAGGAAAAGCGTCGTTGACTACGGGAACGTCGAGCATATAAAAGACCGGATCGCGTTTATATACGCGGACATGACGGACGTGGTGTCGTTGATAGCGGCGGTGAAAATAGCCAAGCCTGACGAGGTGTACAACTTGGCGGCGCAGTCGTTTGTGGCGACAAGTTGGGAGCAGCCGATAATCACTGCGGATATAGACGCGCTGGGGGTGACAAACCTGTTGGAGGCGATGCGGATAGCGGCGCCGGACGCGCGGTTCTATCAGGCGTCGACATCCGAAATGTTTGGTCTTGTGCAGGAAGCGCCGCAAACTGAAAAGACGCCGTTCTATCCCAGAAGCCCGTATGGGGTGGCGAAGCTCTACGGGCATTGGATAACGAAGAACTACCGCGAGAGCTACGGGATGTACGCGTGTTCCGGGATATTGTTCAACCACGAGAGCGAGAGGCGTGGAAAGGAGTTTGTGACGCGGAAGATAACAAGCGCGGCCGCCCGCGTTAAGATGGGGTTGCAAGATTGCGTTGAGCTTGGGAATCTTGAAGCGAAGCGGGACTGGGGGTATGCGCGCGATTATGTGAGGGCGATGTGGCTGATGTTGCGTCAGGAGAAGCCTGACGATTATGTCATTGCGACGGGTGAGACGCGAACTGTGCGGGAATTCGCTGAGAGGGCGTTCAAATGCGCGGGCGTTGAAATAGAGTGGAAAGGGAGCGGAGTTGACGAGGTTGGGGTTGATTCGGAAACGGGAAAGACAAGGGTGCGCGTGAATCCCGCGTTTTTCCGTCCTGCGGAAGTGGACGTGTTGCTGGGAAGCCCCGCGAAGGCGGAGTCCAAGCTGGGATGGAGGCGCGAGGCGCCGTTTGAGGAGTTGGTGAGGCGGATGGTGGCGAATGATATGGAGTTGGTTCGGAAAGAGCGGGCGGCGGAAGTGCGATGAAAGCGTTGATAGTGGGAGCCGCCGGTTTTGTGGGGGGCTATCTCATTGAAGAATTGTCCGCTCATTGCGGATGGGAGGTGGCGGCTACGAAGTTGCCCGGCGAGCGCGTGTCCTGCGACAATTGCGAGGCGTTTGACGTTGATATACTGGACGAAGAGGCGCTGTCCGGCGTCATGGCGCGGGCGAAGCCCGGCATAGTGTACCATTTGGCGGCGCAGAGTTCTGTGGCGCTGTCGTGGGAGAAGCCCGCGCTGACGGTGGAGGTGAACATAAAAGGGAGCGTCAATCTGCTTGAGGCGGCGAGGAATCGGGGAGGCGGCGCGCGTATAGTGTTGATAGGATCCGGAGAAGAGTACGGGAATGTGCGGGAGGAGGATTGCCCCATAAAAGAGACTCTTGAGGCGAATCCGCAAAACGTCTACGCGGTGACGAAGAGCGCCCAGAACCAACTGGGGAGGCTGTACGCGGCGTCGTATGGGATGGATGTGGTGATGGCGCGGTCGTTCAACCATATAGGGGTGGGGCAGCCGGCGCGTTTTGTGGCGGCGGACTTGTGCAAACAGGTCGCTGAGATAGCGGCGGGGAAACGCGAGGGAGCGATAAACGTGGGGAACATTGACGTGAGACGCGACTTCACCGACGTGCGGGATGTGGTTCGCGCGTATAGGCTGTTGGGAGAGAAGGGCAAGTCCGGCGAGACGTACAACGTTGGGAGCGGGAAGGCTGTGGCGATCAGGGAGATAGTGGAGACGCTGATAAAGATAAGCGGCCGGGAGATTGAAATAAAGGTGGATGAAAAGAGGCTGCGTCCGGTAGATGCCCCTGTAATATATGCGGATACGAGAAAGATACGGCGTGAAACCGGATGGGAAGCCGGCACGCCGCTGGAGCGGACATTGCGGGAAATATACGAGTGGTTTTTGCGGAAAGCGCGGAGCGAAGACTGAAAAATAGCGTGGAAAAATAAGGAGAAGGAAATGGAAGCGCCGGTGAAAATAGACATAGAAAAGATTTTGGCGGACATAAGAAAAGAGATTAAAGACAAAGGCTATACCAATGACATGTTAAGCTTTGGCGTTTCTTTTAATAATGATTTCGCGTCTGTTTTTAGCGAGGCGGATTTGTTTGCGCCTGTTGATGTACAGCGGGATATTGAGAATCTGCATAACCACTGGGAGATTGTGTTATACGATCCGCTGAAAGGAAATCCGCTCTCCATGCTTGTCAAGCGGTGCGTGCGGAAGCTCACGCATTTTTTGCTGGAGCCGATTGTGTTTGAGCAACGGCTCTTTAACGCTTCGGTAACCAGAATAATAACAAAGATAAAGGGCTATATGGACGCAAACGCGGATGTTGAGGCGCGGATAGTTGAATTGGAGTTGTTTTTAAGGAAATATGTTGAGAACGAGACGAAAGGCGTGGCGAGAAGATATGAGAGAATGCAAAAATCATTGGAAGCGGAATTATATAAAGCGCAAGAAGAACAGAAAGCGTTGCGGGAAAGACTGTGCGCTCTTGAAAAAGAGAGGGCGCCATGAGAATTTTTCAACTGGCTCCTACGCTGGCTCACGGCGACGCCATTGGAAACGATGTCCTCGCGCTGGACGCCCTTATAAAGAGATTGGGATATACGGCAGGTATATTTTATGAGCATCTTCACAACGGCGTCTTGGAAAAGATGTGCGTTCATTACAAGAACATGCCGAAAGTGAAAAGCGATGACATTGTTATATATCATCTGGCGACGGCGTCTCCAACGGCGTATTTTTTCTCAAGCCTTGAATGCCGTAAAATTGTTATATATCACAACATAACGCCTCCGGAATTTTTCTTGGGATATAGCGGCATATATTACCGGGCGTGTAAAGACGCGCTGGTGGAAGCCGAATATCTGGCGGATAAAGCGGACTATTGCCTTGCGGACTCCGGGTTTAACAAGAGCGATTTGGAAAAGATGGGGTACGCCTGCCCCATAGACGTGCTGCCCATTCTCATTCCCTTTGAGGATTACGCGAAACCGCCTGATGCGAAGATTATTAAATTTTTTATTGATGATGATAAAAAGAACATGCTTTTTACTGGACGCATAGCCCCAAACAAGAAAATTGAGAACATAATAAAAACATTTTGCCAGTATCAAAGACATGTAAACAAGAATTCAAGATTATTTTTGGTAGGCTCGTATTCAGATGAAGACATATATTACCGTCAACTGAAAACGTACGTCAAGGATTTGCAATTGACTGACGTTGTGTTCACCGGCCATATACCGTTTAGCGAGGTCATCGCCTATTACAAATTATCCGATGTATATCTTTGCATGAGCGAGCATGAAGGCTTCTGCGTCCCTTTGCTGGAAGCGATGTATTTTGACAAGCCCATCGTCGCCTATGATTCCTTGTGCGCGGTGAAAGAGACGCTCGGCGGTTGCGGCGTCCTGCTTGAAAACGACGATCCGCTGGTCGCGGCGATGATTATTGGAAAAATACTGGAAGACAAAGAGTTGTCGGACGCGATAATCGCCGGACAGCGGGAAAGGCTGAAAGATTTCCGCTACGAAAACGTGTCGCGCATGTTTGAAACATATATAAAAGGCTTTGTCGGGAGAACGTATGCTGAAAATAGCGCTGATTAACCAGCGGTATGGGCTGGAAATAAACGGCGGCAGCGAATATTACACGCGGCTCATAGCGGAGCGGCTGGCGAAGAGCGGAAAATACGCGGTGGAGGCGCTGACGACATGCGCGTTGGATTACGTCAATTGGAAAAACCACTACAAGCCCGGCGTGGAAGAAATAAACGGGGTGACGGTCAGGCGCTTTCCATCCAAAAAAGAACGCGGCGATAAATTCCACCAATTGACTGGCTATATCATCCAAAAAAGAAAAAGCGGGGATATAGCGTTGAATGAATACGAGAAATGGATAGATTTGCAGGGTCCTTTCGCTCCGGGTCTTGTGGATTATGTCGCGAAACGCCGCGGGGACTACGATGTGTTTATAGTGGTGACGTACCTGTATTATACGGCGGTGAGGACGTTGCCGCTTGTGGCGGACAAGGCGATAATGATACCCACCGCGCATAACGAGCCGACGGTATATTATCCGATATTCAAAAGAATGTTCGGAGCCGACCCCGATTACAAGCCGCCGCGGCACTTTATTTTTTTAACCGATGAAGAGCGCGATCTTGCGCATGCCTTGTTTCATAATGAACATATTCCGTTTACAACAGCCGGAGTCGGAGTTGACAAGCCTGGAACTGGCGATCCCGATGCGTTTAGGAAAAAATACAAACTTGAGGATGAGTATATTATGTACGTTGGGCGCATAGACAGGAACAAAGGCTGCGGAATATTGATAGACTATTTTATGGAATACAAAAAAAGAAACAACAACAAGCTGAAGTTGGTTTTTATGGGGAAAAGCATCATGAAAGCGCCTGAACACAAGGACATGCTAAACCTGGGTTTTGTGTCTGAAGAAGACAAGTTCAACGGGCTGTCCGGAGCCAAAGCAAGTTGCCTGCCGTCCCAATTTGAGAGTCTATCGATATCCGCGCTTGAGTCCATGTCTGTAGGAACGCCCGTTATTGTGAACGGACAATGCGATGTGTTGTCCGGGCATTGCAGGAAAAGCGACGCGGGTTTCTATTATAATAATTATTTTGAGTTTGAAGGCGTCCTCAATTACATGATGAGCCATGACGCGGAATACCGCTGTATGCAAGCCAACGCGAAGAGGTATGTTGAAGAGCGCTACCGGTGGGATGACATCATGCGGAAGTTCGACGAGGCTATTGATATGATTGCGGGAAAAGACGATTCCGAAAAGGAACTAAAGGCGCTTTCAGGCTGGAATTGAAAGCGCTCCTAAGAAGGGAACTAAGGCGATTCCAAGAAAGGAGCTAAACGCGCTTCCATAAAGAAGCGGCGTTGCGCAAAAGTTTGGCGCGGCTATTGAAATGCGCGTGGAGGGGAAAATAAATGATGAAAGAGGAAGTTGTCGCCTTGATGAGCAAGGTGAGAAACAAGCGTAAGAGCGATATTGTCTGCGTCGCTTTTATGATATTATTTTATATATTATTTATACATGTCGAATACGCGGCTGTCAGCGCCGTCTCAAACCCCTGGGCTTATGGCGGAGACAACATGGGGATATACGCCATTATCGCAAACATGGCGGACAGCGGAATTACGGTGGAGAATTCCAGGCTCGCGGCGCCTTTCAAGGGGGAATTTTATGATTTTCCCGCAGGGTCATTGACCGACAATTTTTGCAATTTAATTCTAAAGATTTTGTATTCCATAAGCGGGAGCATGCCGTTCGCCATAAACATGGGGTTTTTATGCAACGGGTTTTTGATTCTCTGCTTGTCGTATGTTGTTATGCGGCTTTTGAATGTCAGCAGTTTGATCTCCGCACTCTCCGCGCTGACATATACGCTGTCGCCCTATTTTTTTCACCGCGGGCTTAGGCATTATTATCTTGGAGCCTATCAGTTTGTTCCATTGTCGGTTTTGTTGTGCGTTTGGTTGTACACTGACAACAATTTCTTTATAATTAATAAGATTTTTTTTAATCGGAAGAATATCGCCGCTCTCGTATGCGTTGTTTTAATAGCCGGAAATGGCAATGGCTATTATCCTGTTTACGCTTGTTTTTTTCTGCTGGTCGCCGGTTTGACAAAGAGCGGTTTTAGAATAAACAAAGACTTGTTGCGGGCGCTGTCTATTATTGGCTGCATCGCTCTTTTATTTCTTGTCAATCTATCTCCTCTTTTTATATATAGTATTAAAAATGGATTAAACCAAGAATTTGCGGTTCGGTCGTGGTCAGATAGCGAAGTATATGGCTTGAAAATAATACAACTCTTTCTTCCCATGAACGCTCATGGAATTGGCAAGCTTGCCGGGAAAATAGCGTTATATAATTCCACCGCGCCGCTTGTGAACGAGAACAGTACGGCATATTTGGGGCCGCTTGGGTCTATTGGTTGTTTGTACCTTCTTGTTTTGATGTTTATCCACACTGACAATCGCCGGCTTTTCTTGCTGTCTCGTTTAAATGTCGCCGGCATTTTATTGGCGACTGTCGGCGGGTTTATGTCCATTATATTTTATTTTGCAATGCAAATGCTGCGGGGGCATAATCGCATTTCTGTTTTCATCGCATTCTTCGCCATTCTCTCCACAGCTATTTTGGCGGACGATTATATAAACAAAAAAGAAAAAGAAATAAAACAGGTTGTTTCTTTCATAATTATTGTTATTGCTATAGGAGGGATATTTTGGCAGTATCCGTTTGATTTGAGAAAGAAGCCTGTATATGACATTTCTCCGGTTGAGCGCTCCTATAACAGCGACGCCGCGTTTGTAAGCCGCATTGAAGGAGAGGCGCCGCAGGGGGCGATGATTTACCAGATGCCGTTTCATAGATACCCTGAAGGCGGTCCGCAAAATAATATGGACGACTACCAACTGTTTACGGGGCTTGTCCATTCAAAACATTTGAAATGGAGCTATGGGGCGATGAAGGGGCGGTATTCTGATTATTGGCATGCTGTCGTGAACCGCTTGCCGCTTGAGGAGCGTCTGAATGTGTTGTCAATAGTTGGATTTGAAGGAATCTATATAGATAGGCGGGCGTATGGCGCCGCTGAAATTGCAGTTTTAGAAAAAGAGCTTTCGGATTTGTTGCATGTGTCCGCGATATACAGCGAAAACAACAACCTCGCTTTCTTCTCTATGGCGGCGTACAACCAATTAAATCGCGCGTTGTATTCCGAGTCCGAGTTGGAGCGCATGAAAGGCGCGATTATTGGAGATATAGACGCGGCTGTATTCAACTCAAAAAACGGTCTTTCTTTATCTCTATTTTCGAGCCAGTTTGAACAGCCCTATAAGAATGAATACTTTATAAGCGACGGGAGGGCAGGTTATCTGATGTTTGGCCCTTATCAACGGCTCGGGAAAGGCGCTTATACTTTTGAAATACAGTACGAACTTATGGGTTCGTCAAGCGAAGGGCAAATAGCCGACGTGGATATATGCGTAAACTCGGGTATGAATATATTAACTAAAATGTCAGTGAACGCATCTGATTTCAAAGGCAACACGTTGAATTTAAATGTTCCGTTGACACTTGAACGAGACGCCGGAGACGTAGAGCTACGGACATTTGTCCATGAAGGGACAATTCTTAAAATCAAACAGGTGAGGATTCTAGATTAGAGGTCTCATTACGGGGTAACAGAGGACTGGAGGGATGAAAGTAGTGATATTGGCCGGCGGGTTGGGGACGCGGATATCTGAGGAGAGTCACTTGAGGCCGAAGCCGATGATAGAGATAGGCGGGCAGCCGATATTGTGGCACATAATGAAGCTGTATTCGCATTACGGATTCAACGAATTTATTATATGCGCGGGATATAAACAGCACGTGATAAAAGAATATTTCGCCAATTACTACCTGCACCGCTCTGACATCACGTTCGACTTCTCGGGTGAGAACAAGCCGGTGGTCCACGCGAACGTGTCCGAGCCGTGGAAGGTGACGGTGGTGGACACGGGACTGAATACCATGACGGGCGGGCGCGTGAAGCGCATACGGAAATACGTGGGGGACGAGCCGTTCATGATGACATACGGGGACGGGGTCTCCGACGTCAACGTCGCGGCTCTCCTTGAATACCACACATCGCACAAAAGGACGGCCACATTGACCGCGATAGGGGTGAAGCAACGTTTTGGCGTACTTGAAATCGACGGCTCGAATAAAATAACAGTGTTTAAAGAGAAAGCCGGAGACGACGGGGGCGAGATAAACGGCGGCTTCATGGTTTTAAACCCCGGCGTGTTTGACTTCATTGATGGCGACGGCACGGTCTTTGAAAAAGAGTCTATGGCGCGGCTCGCCGGAAGCGGCGAACTAATGGCGTATAGACACAACGGATTTTGGCAGTGCATGGACACGCAGAGAGACAGAATGCTGTTGGAAGAGCTTTGGGCCGCGGGGCGCGCCCCGTGGAAAGTGTGGAGGTAGCAGCGGCGTGGCGGACTTGGAATTTTACCGTGGCAAGCGTGTTTTCGTGACCGGACACACCGGATTCAAAGGGTCGTGGCTTTGCCTCATATTGTCGCGGGCCGGGGCGGATGTCGCAGGCTACGCCTTGGAGCCTCCGACGGCTCCCAGCCTGTTCGAGTTGGCGGGGATAAGAGAGCGGGTGAACTCAACAACCGGCGATATACGCGATTATGATAAATTGAAATCTGTTTTTGATCGGGAGAAGCCTGAGATCGTCATGCACCTCGCGGCGCAGCCCATAGTGCGCGAAAGCTATAAAAACCCGCGCGACACATACGAGACGAACGTGATGGGGGCGGTGAACGTCCTTGAATGCGTGAGGTCATCCGATTGCGCGCGGTCGTTTCTAAACGTGACGACCGACAAGGTGTATGAAAACAGGGAGTGGGAGTGGGCGTATCGGGAATGCGATCCGTTGGACGGGTTCGACCCGTATTCCAACAGCAAGTCCTGCTCCGAGCTTGCGACGCACAGCTATAGGAACAGCTTTTTTCAGGACGGGCGCGTCGCGGCGTCGACGGCGCGGGCGGGGAACGTCATCGGGGGAGGGGACTTCGCGGCGGACAGAATAATCCCTGACTGCGTTCGGGCGGCCGCGTCCAAATCAGACGTCGTCGTGCGCAACCCGCGTTCAATCCGGCCTTACCAGCACGTGCTTGAGCCGCTTTTCGCGTATTTGACTATAGTTGAAAGGCAATATAAGGACGCCGGCGCCGCCGGCTGTTACAATGTGGGGCCCGACGAATGCGACTGCGTCAGCACGGGGAGGCTTGTACAGATGTTTTGCGACGCGTTCGGCGGCGGGCTTGGATGGAAAGACGCCGCCGAGGAAAACGCCCCGTATGAATCTCATTTTTTGAGGCTCGACAGTTCGAAAATGAAGCGGACGTTCGACTGGAGTCCGCGCTGGCATATTGAGGAGGCGGTCGGGAAGACGGTGGAGTGGGCGAAAGCGTATTTGGAAGGCGAAGACGTCACGTCCGTTATGGAAAGACAAATAGACGAGTTCTTAAACGGGGATGGCGGGTATGTTTGAAAACATGACGAAAGAGGAAGCTGGGAAAAAAATAGAAGAAGGCGTGAGGGAGTATTACCGGAAATATATGGCGAAGCCCGCGTGGAAAGAGAGCGGGCGGATAGCGTACGCCGGGCGCGTGTTCGACGAAGAGGAAGTGGCGAATCTGGTGGACAGCGCGCTGGAATTCTGGCTTACGGCCGGCAGGTACGCGGAGGAGTTTGAGAGGCGGCTCGCGGAATGGCTTGGAGTGGGGCATTGCGCGCTGGCGAACTCCGGGTCGTCCGCGAATCTGCTGGCGTTCATGGCGCTGACGTCGCCGCTCTTGGGGGAGCGGGCGGTGAGGCGGGGGGACGAGGTGATAACGGTGGCGGCTGGGTTCCCCACGACAGTGGCGCCGATAGTCCAGTATGGAGCTGTGCCGGTCTTCGTGGACGTGACGATACCGCAGTACAATATAGACGTGACGAGGCTGGAGGCGGCGGTGTCGCCGAAAACCAAGGCGGTGATGCTGGCGCATACGCTGGGAAATCCGTTTGACGTGGAGGCGGTGAAAAAGTTTTGCGATGCGCGCAATCTCTGGCTTGTGGAGGACAACTGCGACGCGCTTGGGAGCGAATGCGTCGTGAACGGGGAGGCGAGGCTGACCGGGACAATCGGAGACATGGGGACGTCGAGCTTCTATCCGCCGCACCACATGACGATGGGGGAGGGCGGAGCGGTGTACACAAACGACGGGACGCTCGCCAAAATAGTGAGGTCGCTGAGGGACTGGGGGCGGGACTGCGCATGCCCTTCCGGGAGGGACAACCTCTGCGGGCGCCGGTTCGACCGGCAATACGGAGAGTTGCCGTTTGGATACGACCACAAATACGTGTACAGCCATTTCGGATACAACCTGAAGGCGACTGACATGCAGGCGGCGGTGGGGTGCGCCCAACTGAAGAAGCTGCCCGGATTTATAGCGAGACGGAGGGAGAACTTCTCGCGCTTGAAAAAGATGCTGTCCGAAGCGTCCGACAAGCTGATCCTGCCCGAAGCGGCGCCGAACTCAAACCCCAGTTGGTTCGGGTTTTTAATGACGTGCGGAGCCGGAGTGGAACGCGCGGATGTGGTGAAGTGTCTTGAGGGGAAAGGGGTGCAGACGCGGATGCTGTTCGCGGGCGACCTGACGAAACATCCGTGCTTCGACGGAATGCGCCTGACCGGGGAAGGGTTCCGCATAGCCGGAGAGCTTAAAAACACGGACAGAATCATGAGCGACTCGTTCTGGGTCGGGGTGTATCCCGGGATGAGCGATGAAATGGCGGACTATATGGGAAAAATGATAATCGAGGCTGTAAAACGCTGGGCGTGACGCAACGCATAAAAAGCGTTTTCGCAAGGAGAGAGGCGCGATTTTTATTTGTCGGGGGGATAAATACTGCGGTGGGCTACGGCTCCTACGCGTTGCTGATATTCTTAGGGTTGCCGTATGCGGCGGCGCAAGCCGTCTCCACGGTGGTTGGAACGACGAACAGCTACTTCTGGAACAAATATTTCACGTTCAAAAGGCCGAAAAAATCCGTTTCCGAGATTGCGCGATTTATCATTGTGTACGCGGCGAGCTATGTGTTGAACTTGTTGATTCTGTTTGTCGGCGTGGAATTGCTGGGCGTCAATGAATACGCGGCGGGAGGCGCCGGCTTGGCCTTCACAACGTTGATAAGCTATATAGGGCATAATTTCTTTAGTTTCAAGGCAATCTAACGTCGGCTGAGACCGCAAATCAGCGGCGTAAGAAATAAATGTTTACAGGAGAATAAAATGAAGAATGTGAGAAAGTGGATGTGGATGCCTTTGGCATGGGCGGCGGTCGCGCTTCTGGCGATAAGCGGTTGCTCCGTTGACGATGGGGGGGGGGGGGGGTCTCCCAATGATGGATCGAGCCTATTGTCCGGTTTGAGCGTAAAGAGCGTTGGAGGGGAAGAGTTGCTCGCCATGTCCTTCGATCCGGAGACAACCATGTATGAGATACAGGTGGAGCATTCAATAGAAAGCGTGGCGATTTTGGCGGAGGCGCGGGACCCTGCGGTGAAAATCACATACTCCGTGAATTTGGGCGCGGACAACAGCTTTCAATTGGAAGCTGGAATAAACAGCGTTGCGGTTACGGTCGCGTCGTCTGGCGGCGATGCGAAAACATACGAAATCCGCATACTGAGAGCGTCAAAAGTTATAAACATAGCGATCTTAAACAGCGCGTCCAATATAACGTATTTCACGGCGTCAGCGCTTGAATTAAGCGAGAATCCGACGTATTTTGCGTTTGAGAGCGAAGGGCAGATCAATTTTGAAAAGTTGCCCGCGAATATGATGCAGTTGCCCGGCACAGGACCCGGATATCCTCCGACAACTGCGGCGACAGTCAATGATTTCCACGCCGATAAAGAGACCGCCATCGCGTTTGCGAAGAACTTATATGAACAAGATGCATACACTTATTTTAAATTCTATTTTAACGAAGACTACATAGAAAACGCTTTTTTGTTTGGAACGGCCAACGGCATTCCAGACAGGCAGTATACCGTCACCTATATATATCACGCTGGATGGGCTTTGAGCCGGATACAGACGCGGTATAAAGAGACGCCGGCGATATACGCCAATGATTACGCTTTCGCCGGAGATTTAATCGATGCGGTGAACGACATAGCGGGAAGCGGCGGGGGCGTGGACGCCGTCCTTGAGCATATAAAGGAGTCGGCGAATAAAAATGGCGACTACACTCCCTATGAAATCTTAACCGACTATACGGTGTTGCCGTTCTTGGCGCGGATGAAGAATCTGTGTTGGTGGGTGGACGATTATGACAAAGTGTCGAACGCTGTGGCGCACGATCCGGCGTTGTCCGAGTTGGTCGCGGATCTCATCGCAAGCAAACAGATTGTTGAGAAGAACATCCCGCTCCTGTTGCAAGACGCGAAAGCGCGGGGGCGGCTTGACGACATTCTGTGGATGATAAAAGCGAAATGGGGAGATGGGGAGGAAGACAATTTGTTGTCGCTCGTGAAAAACAACGGCAAGAAAAACTTGATGATCCTCGGCACGGGAGGCACTGTGGAGTATCCCGGGATGTGGAGCGGCGGCAGTACATCCCATTCCCAGATAGCGGATTATCCTGGAACTGGACGCCCTAATCTGGAGGACTATCTTAACGCGGCGGTTGAGCGTTTTGGAGGCGAGTACAATATTTACTATAAAGGGCATCCGTTCTGGCCGTCAACGGAAAACACGGGAAGGCGAGACTATCTGGAAGAGAAGGGCATCGTGGAATTTCCGTCCGCGATTCCCGCCGAATTTATACTTTACAGCGTTGAGAACATGTATGTGGGAGGATTCAATACGTCGACGTTCAATTCCGCCCTCCCCGGGACGACGCTCGCGCTTTTTGCGATACATTATTCGGACATCATTCCATACGACAATGTTTCAGGGGATCGCTTCAAAGGCGCCGAATACTGGAATTGGAACGGCGAGGGATTTAACATAACAAATGAATAAATTTTTAGTCTTGTAATACATGGAGAAGAATTATGAAACAGCGCGTGGCTGACTACATGGCGGATTTTCTTGCAGCGCACGGAATAACCGATGTATTTACGGTGACCGGAGGGGGAGCGATGCATTTGAACGACGCTTTCGGGCATCATCCAAGATTGCACTGCACCTACAACCACCACGAACAAGCCTGCGCCATGGCCGCCGAAGGCTACGCCCGCTCGTCCGGGAAGTTGGCCGCGATCTGTGTTACGACGGGTCCTGGCGGGACCAACGCCCTCACCGGTGTCTTGGGCGGCTGGCTTGATTCTATCCCCATGCTTGTAATTTCAGGGCAGGTGAAGTATTCGACAACAATAAAGTCGACGCGGACGCCGTTGCGGCAGTTGGGAGACCAAGAGTTCAACATCGCCGATTGCGTCAAGACCATGACCAAGTTCGCCGAAATGATACGGAACCCGCTTGATATCGCCTACCTTCTGGAAAAATGCCTGTTTATAGCGACGCACGGGCGACCAGGTCCAGTGTGGCTTGACGCGCCGCTCAACGTGCAGGGGGCCGTTATTGAAACGGAGGGGCTTCGGCGTTACGACCCTGACGAAAACGCCGAGGAAATCCCCCCTGCGGCAACCGAAATTAAAATACGTGAAATACTACAGAAAATTACAAGCGCGAAAAGACCGGTTGTCCTCGCCGGAACCGGCGTGCGGCTGTCCGGCGCTTACGAAGCCTTTATTGAACTCATAGAAAAGCTGAATGTGCCTGTAGTTACGGAGTTGAACTGCCCGGATGTGTTGTGGCATGGACACTCCGTCTACTGCGGACACGCAGGAACCGTTGGAAACAGAGGCGGGAATTTTGCGACGCAAAACAGTGACGCGCTTCTTATCCTCGGCTGTCGGCTCAATATACGGCAAATCGGCTATAACTGGAAAAACTTCGCGCCGGACGCCTATAAAATTATGGTTGATATAGACCCTGCCGAGTTGCTGAAGCCGACGCTGTCAATTGATTATCCTGTTTATGCGGATGTGAAAGATGTCATTACCCAACTCAACGCGAACATAAATGAACCGCTCAACCTGCATACGGCATGGCTTGAGCGGAGCAGGAGCGTAAACAAGCGCTATCCTGTATGCCTGCCCGAATATTATCAGAAGGAAACGCCCATAAACCCGTATGTGTTTATCAACGAACTGTTTGCGCAGCTTGAAGAATATGAAACTATAGTAACGGCAAACGGAAGCGCGTATGTCTGTACGTTTCAATTGGATGTGGTGAAGAAAGGCCAGCGGCTGTTTACAAACTCAGGCTGCGCGTCAATGGGATATGGACTGCCGGCGGCTATCGGATCCGCTGTTGAGAAGCGCGGAGGACGAGTCGTCTGCCTTGAGGGAGACGGCAGCATCCAGATGAATCTACAGGAATTGCAGACAGTCGTACACAACAACCTCAATATAAAAATATTTGTGTTTAACAACAACGGGTATCACTCAATCAGACAGACGCAGGCCAATTTGTTCAAGCCGCCGCTGTGCGGAGTGAGCCCCGACAACGGGGTCAGCTTCCCGGAACTGGAGCGGATAGCCGGCGCGTATAAGTTGCCGTTTTTGAAAATAGAGAGAGTCTCGCAGATTAAAGAAAAGGTGTCCGAAGCGCTTGGCGTAAAAGGCGCGGCGCTGGCCGAGGTTGTCCTTGACCCCGAACAGTTCTTCGAGCCGAAACAGTCGGCGAAGTTGCTGTCTGACGGCTTGATGGTTTCTTCGCCTCTTGAGGATATGCATCCATTCCTCCCTCAAGAAGAGATGATGAGAATACGAGAGGAATTGACCGGCGAGCGATGAGTTGGGAAAGAATGAAAAAGATTATAATTTCCGGAGCCACCGGGATGCTCGGCGCCGCTCTGGTTAAATGCGCGGTGGAGCGCGGGCTTGAAATTCTCTGCGTCTGCCGGAGAGAATCTGCCCGGGTTGAGAATCTGCCGGCGTCGGACAGGGTGAGCGTCCAATACGCTGATCTGAGCGAGTACAGTACTCTGCGCGTTTCGGGAACGTATGACGCGTTCTTTCACCTCGCGTGGGACAAAACGCGTGGCGCATCTCGCGATGATGTCGATGTCCAAGCGGAAAATGTGCGATACACTCTTGACGCGGCGCGGTTTGCGTACCGTGCCGGTTGCGCCATGTTTGTCGGCGCCGGCTCACAGGCCGAATACGGGATCGTTTCAGAGCCGTTGAAACCTGATACGCCAATAAACCCGCGAAGCGGATATGGAATAGCGAAATACGCGGCTGGCAAACTCGCCGCCCTGCTTTGCAAACAGATCGGATTGCGGTTCAATTGGCTACGCATCGTGAGCGCGTTTGGCCCTTTTGACGCTCCCCATACGCTCATTATGTACGCTATTAACGAGTTGAAAGCCGGACGCCGGCCCGCGCTCACCAAATGCGGGCAGACGTGGGATTATCTTTACTGCGATGACGCGGCGCGGGCGTTTCTCGCGGTGGCGGAAAGTGGTGTCGACGGCAAAGCCTATCCACTCGGATCCGGACGGAGCAGAGAGTTGTCCGGCTACCTTGAGGCGTTGAAAAATATAGTGAACCCGGATGGCGTGTTGCGATTCGGTGAAAAAGACTACTACCCCCATCAGCCTATGCATTTATGCGCCGACATATCCGAATTGATCGCCGACACCGGCTGGAAACCTGAAGTTTCCTTTGAGGAAGGAATTAGAAAAATACTTGAAACCGGCGCCTAGCTCCATTCGCAAACAGATTTAATAAAAAGTTTGTTCAAATAATAATTTGCCGTGTTCGGAATGGACCTCCCCGCCGCAGAGCGCCAAAATAAGTTTGCGGCGAGGTATTAAACCCCACTGCGAATAAAAGGAATCCCCATGAAAAAAATCAGCGCGCTGATACCGTGCTACAATGAAGAGGAGAATGTCGTGCCGATAAGCCGGGCTGTCGTCGACATATTTGAAAAAGAATTGCCTCGCTATGATTATGAAATTATATTTATAGACAACCGCTCGACCGACAACACCCGACCGTTGTTGCGGGCGATATGCGCGGAAAACCGCAGGATAAAAGCGATTTTCAACGCGAGAAACTTCGGGCAGTTTAATTCGCCTTTCCACGGTTTACGTCAGACGTCGGGGGATTGCGCCGTCTGCCTGTGCGCCGATTTCCAAGACCCCGTCGAACTGATCCCGACCCTTGTGCGGGAATGGGAGTCCGGTTGCAAAATCGTCTCCTGCATAAAAACGGACAGCGAGGAAAACAAATTCATTCGCTTCCTCCGCAGTTGCTACTACAGATTGATAAAAAAAATGTCCGACGTCGAGCAAATAGAGCATTTCACCGGCTTCGGCTTGTATGACAAGTCGTTTGTCGACGTGTTGAGGGATTTGCGCGACCCGCTCCCCTTTTTACGAGGAATTGTGGCGGAATTGGGGTTTAAGCGCAAAAACATCCCCTATACGCAACGGAAGCGCAAAGCCGGCGAAACTCACAACAACTGGTACACCTTATATGACGCCGCTATGATCAGCTTCACTTCCTACACTAAAATTGGATTGCGCGCCGCGGCTATATGCGGATTCTTCATCTCCATGATGAGCCTGCTCATTGCGCTCGTTTATTTCGCGCTGAAGCTGACGCATTGGAGCGATTTCCCCATGGGAAACGCCCCTATTCTGGTCGGCGTGTTCGCGCTCGGCGGGTTGCAGATTTTCTTTATCGGGCTTGTCGGCGAATATATACTCGCCATTAACAACAGGGTTATGAACCGCCCGCTTGTCATTGAGGAAGAACGAATCAATTTCTGAAAAAATATGACGGAATGTCAAGCGAAACCTTAATCGATCAAAAGAGGAGAAAATACATGAGTAACAATGGGGAAAAAAAGAATGAGAATGCGATCCATCCGGCAAACAATAAACTGATGACTCCGGTGTCTGACGATGTGTTTATCGGCTCAGGATGGGCTCAAAATGAGAGAGTCTCTTCAGAGGAGTTGTGGAAATGGAGCGCCTATCCGGTGTCCTATATTTATGTGAACAATCAACAGCGGAATGTACAAACTATAACATTGGAGTTGACTAACGCCTATCCCCGCAGCGGAGACGATCCTGTTTCCTTCTGTGTTTTTCTTAATAAAGAATATATCTTTGACGCTGAAATGCATGACACCGGCGCGCAAAAAATTGAGCTAGGCGAAATTCCAGCGTCTAATCTGATAGAGATAGAATTATACGTTGACAAACTCTGGCGGCCAAGCGATTGCGGAGTTGCTGAAGGAGATCATAGGCTGTTGGGGCTTGCGCTTACAAATATAAGCGTTTTACGAACAAGGAAAGACGGCGTCATTTCAGAAGGCTGCAAAGATCTGACGGTAATATCTGACGATGTGTTTATCGGCGCCGGGTGGTGGGGGAACGAGAGAAATTTCCCTGAGATTTGGAAATGGAGTTGCTCCCCCAGGTCTTGCCTCTATGTAAACAATCAAAATCATGATATACAAGGCGTTGCGCTAGAATTGATTAATTCTTACCCTAGAAGCGCGAACGATCCCGTTTCATGCTCTGTCGCCGTCAATAAGCGACGTTCTTATAATCTTGAAATAAAAGACATGGGAATGCAAAGAATAGAAATTGACAAGATTCCTGACGTCGATCTGATTGAAATGGAATTGCTTGTCAATAAACTTTGGCGCCCTTGCGATTATGAAAACAGCGGCGACAGCAGGCTGCTGGGCATGGCGGTTAAAAACATTGAGGTTTTCAGAAAAAGCAGAAACATATCGCCCGTTTCAGAGAATGAAAGAGCGTTAAAATACTTCAACGCAATATTAAAATATTCTCTTAAATCAAGAATAATGTTGCATTAGATCATTATGCGGCCTGAAAGCGTCTATTGAATGTCTGAAAAATATGTATAGGATAAATTGAGATGTCCCAAACAATATTAGAACAAATAATTGCAAAATTACCGGAAGTATATCAAAAAATATATAAACACCCGGAGTATGCTTCTTCAAGAGATTACGAACCCTCTGTTACGGGGAGATCGGAAGAGCGTCGTGTAGGG